>WRIQ01000060.1 GCA_009782655.1 Prolixibacteraceae bacterium | reverse complement strand
CGCCCATCCTCTGCCTCTATGGCCCTCCGGGTGTGGGGAAAACATCGCTGGGAAAATCGGTTGCCCGCGCTTTGGGCAGAAAATATATACGCATGAGTCTGGGTGGACTGCACGACGAATCTGAAATTCGTGGACACCGCAAAACATACATCGGCGCCATGCCCGGCAGAATTTTGCAGAACATCAAAAAAGCAAAATCCTCAAATCCTGTTTTTGTGCTGGACGAAATAGACAAAGTCTCCAAACAGTTTCATGGTGATCCTGCGTCGGCGCTGCTCGAAGTGCTCGATCCTGAGCAAAACAGCGAATTCCACGACAACTATATAGATATGGATTACGATTTGAGCAAAGTGATGTTTATTGCCACAGCCAACACGCTGTCAACCATAGCTCCCCCGCTGCGCGACCGCCTCGAACTGATTGAGGTGAGTGGCTACCAAGTGGAAGAAAAAATAGAAATTGCCAAACGGCATCTCATTCCCAAACAGTTGGAAAACCACGGACTCACACCCAAAGATTTGAAGCTCGGCGACGAAGTCATCGCATACATTATTGAGCATTACACGCGCGAATCGGGTGTGCGCGAACTGGATCAGAAAATTGCACGCATCTGCCGACGGGTAGCTAAAAAAGTGGCTTTCGGCCAAAAGTACAAGTCAAAACTTTCTGTTGCCGACATGAAGGAGTATCTGGGCATCATTCAGTATACAAAGGAAGCCTATCAGGGGAACGAATTTTCCGGTGTGGTCACGGGCTTGGCTTGGACCGCGGCCGGCGGCGAAATTCTCTACATCGAAAGCAGCCTCAGCAAGGGGAAAGGCGCCCTGACTATTACCGGAAACCTCGGCGATGTGATGAAAGAATCGGCGGTGCTGGCGCTCGAATATATAAAAAGCCACGCCGAAGAACTCTATATCGACCCCGATGTATTTCCCTGTTGGAATGTGCATCTGCATGTACCCGAAGGGGCCATTCCCAAAGACGGCCCATCGGCAGGCATAACCATGGTCATTTCGCTGGCGTCGGCGTTTACGCGCCGCAAAGTGAAACTGGGAGTTGCCATGACCGGCGAAATAACGCTGCGCGGGAAAGTGCTTCCCGTGGGCGGAATCAAAGAAAAAATACTGGCCGCCAAACGCCCCGAAATCGGAGAGATTATCCTCTCGGAAGAAAACCGCAAGGACATAGAGGAGATAAAACCCGAATATTTGAAAGGTCTGAGATTCCATTTCGTAAAAAATATAATTGAGGCGCTAAGGGTAGCGCTCACCGACGAGATTGTCAGCGAAGCGCCGAGGGTGGAAAAAGAAGCGAAGTAAATTAGCAGAAATCTGTTTCCTGTTGCGCGTTTTTTCTGCACAAAACAGGCGCGGCAAACCGTCAATTAACTATCTTCGCAGATCGCTTCTTTCAAAGCTTTAAACAACAAGGGGGAGGCCAAAACAAAAACAAATTCTAACTGTATCGTGTGATGATATTTATCGTTGCTTTGACGGAACATCGATTTTTGGGGCATACTTTTATTCCTTATTTTATTGAGAAACGGAAATTGTATAGTACCGTACTTTCGATTGCACGTTCCGGCGATGCAGAAAAATTGGGATACACATTCAGCAAAAACGAGCTGGAAATTATGCAGTTGGCGGGCAGGTACACTGATGCTGTGTTGGCGTCGAAATTTTCGAGGAACCGGAACAGCATCGACTTTTTCAGCGGAGCCACTCCCGCATTTTTGCAGGAAAATGTGATTCCCTACGTTGAAAAACAGATGTACAACATTGCCCTCCTCTTGATGAAAAGCCACATTCCGCTTTTCAAAAAAGAAGCGAATTATGCTCATTTATACGACGAAGACCGCATTGCCGTTTCACCCGATTTTGCAACGCAAAGGTTCTCTTTCGAACGCAGCGCACAGGGAACCGATTATCGTGTGAAAATTTTTCAGGATGAAAAGCCTGTGAAACTTATCAACAGAAAAATCATCGTCACGACAAACGATCCCTGTGTTATGACAGTATCGGGGCAACTGCTGGTTTTCAGTGATATGGACGCAAAAAAAATTTCAGCGTTTATGACGCGCGAAGCCATCCATGTGTCAGGAAACATTGAGCCGAAATACTATTCCGATTTTGTAAAACGTATGGTGGCCCATTACGATGTGGAAGCTTCGGGATTTGAAATTTTGCTTCATAAAACATGGGAACGGGTGATGTTGTGTGTTGAATTTGGCCTGAACGGTTCTCCTGTTTGCATTTTGAGGTTCAGATATGGCAATGCCGAAATTCTGTCCGGCGATTCGTGCGAGGCAATAGTCGTTTTCACCAACAACAACGGCAATTACATATTCGACAAACACATACGCGACAACGAAGGCGAGCAGGTGCTTATACGGTTTCTGGCGTCGATTGGCCTGCTTTGGAGAACCAACGGATATTCTCTGCCCAATCTTCACAAAATGGAGCAATCCGATGCTGTCAGGGTGATGATAAAATGGCTGTCGGAAAATAAAACCGACATTGAAAGCAAAGCCATAGAGATAGAGCAAAAGCTGGATAAAGTCTACTATATCGGAAATCAGAAAATCGAACTCGATGTGAAACAGAAAAACGACTGGTTCGATGTACATATCATTGTGCAAATCGGTGAATTCAATTTTCCATTTATCAAACTGAGAAAAAATATCATGAACGATATTTGCGAATTTCAACTTCCCAACGGAGAAATCGCCATTCTCCCTGACGAATGGTTCGAAAAATACAAAGAGTTGTTCCTTTTTGGCAAAACAGAAGGGAACAAACTGCTGTTCAGGAATTTCCATCTCGGTTTGCTACAGAATATAATTACTGGCCAGAAATCGGTGTCGGAGCTGCTGGAAAAGAGTATGAACCAAACGGGTAGAACCTCCGTGCCTACCGGACTGAAAGCCACTTTGCGCAGCTACCAAAAAAAGGGATTCCACTGGTTGTATGCTTCTTACAAAAACAATTTGGGCGCTTGCCTTGCCGACGATATGGGGTTGGGGAAAACACTGCAAACCATTGCTTTATTGTTGAAAATAACGCCTCCGTGCACGTTGTCATTGCCACGGTCGGATACTTTCGGGCAGTTGTTGTTGTTTGAGGAAGAGCCCGAACCTACGGAACAACAACATGCGGCGTCGCTGATTGTGGTTCCCACATCGTTGGTACACAACTGGATAAATGAGTTTGGGAAATTTGCGCCGTCGCTCCGAATTTTTGCATACACCGGCACGCGCCGCAGCAGGTTTGGGCATCCCAAAATTATTGCCCGTTCATGCGATGTTATTCTGACAACCTACGGCACGATACGAAATGATGTGGATCAATTTTCAGAAATAGAATTTCACGCGGTTGTGCTTGACGAAAGCCAATATATTAAAAACCACACGTCGAAAACCTCCTCGGCCGTTGCCGAACTCAGGGCAAAATTCAGGATTGCGCTCACGGGTACGCCCGTCGAAAATTCGCTTTCCGATTTGTGGTCACAAATGAATTTCCTCAACAAGGGATTGCTGGGACATTACCCTTTTTTCAAGAAAAACTATCAACTGCCCATCGAAGAATATGCCGACGAGAAAGCTGCCGCCAAACTGCATCTTCTGATTCGTCGTTTTATTCTGCGGCGCACAAAATCGGAAGTGGCCAAAGACCTGCCGTTGCTCACCGAACAGGTTTTGTACTGCTCTATGTCCGAAAAGCAACAATCGGTCTACGAACGCGAAAAGTCGATGATTCGCAACGCCGTTCTTGCCAACATAGAAGCCAGAGGCGTGAACAATTCAGCCCTTGTCATTTTGCGGGGACTCATGCGGTTGCGGCAGTTGGCCAACCATCCTGCCCTTGTCTGTGATGTTGAAAATCATGGTTCGGCAAAATTCGACGAAATCATGGACGCTTTGTCCAACCTGACAGCCGAAAATCATAAAACGCTTATTTTCTCTTCTTTTGTCACGCACCTTGAACTGCTGAAAGCCGAAATCGAGAAGAGAGGCTGGCGCTACAGCATGCTCACGGGGAAAACCTCCAACCGCGCATCGGTGATCAGGGAGTTTCAGGAAGATGTTGAAATTCCCATTTTCCTGATCTCACTGAAAGCGGGCGGCGTAGGGCTTAACCTCACTTGTGCCGACTATATTTTTATTGTCGATCCTTGGTGGAATCCTGCCGCTGAAGAACAGGCCATCAGTCGGGCGCACCGAATCGGGCAGGATAAAAATGTGTTCGCCTACCGCTTTGTAACCGAAAACACGATTGAAGAGAAAATCCAAAAACTCAAAGAGAAGAAAAGCGCACTGGCCGATAAATTTATAAACTCCAATAATCCGTTTCAAGCAATTTCCCGTGAAGAAATTGCTTCTTTGTTCGATGATTGACGGGCTGAATGACGCAATAAACTGAACAGGCTGAAATACATAAGTTTATAGGCTAATCTTGGATTTTTACGGCGTACAGCTTTTTTTATTGAATCTGTAACCTGTTGGTTTTCTGTAATTACGCTTCGAAAAAACGCTTGTCGAAATTTACAAGGAAAAGCTTTTTCACCGGACGGGTGAAAGCCGTATAAAGCCAGCGACAGAACTCGCGGTTCAGCATTTCGGGCAACAGAAAACCTGTGTCCACAAAAACCGTTTTCCATTGTCCGCCCTGCGCTTTGTGGGTTGTGATGGCATAGGCGAATTTCACTTGTAGAGCATTGAAATAAGGGTCGAGGCGGATTTTTTTCCAGCGTTCGCGTTTGTTGGTTATTTCTGCGTAATCTTCTGAAACCGAATAAAAAAGATGGCTGTTTTGCTCATAGGTGAGCGCCGCCGATTCGATGTCGAGCGTGTCAAGGATGATTTTGCAATCGACTTCCAAATCGCCGTAATCGACAAATTTCAGGCTTACATTGGCAAAACGGAAGCCGTAAATATCTTCATACCCATATATATGCGATATCTCGACAATGTCGCCGTTGGCAATAAAATCGATTTCTTCCAACTTTTCAGTCCAAAAATAGTTGTTTTTGACCACCATCAGCAAATCGCTGCGTGCAATCTGCGAATCGCGATACAAAACCGACGTGCGGATACCATTGTTATAAAGGTTCGCTCTTTTGTTCGAGCGGGTTAAAATTTTTACTTCGTGAATCCCGTACTGATCGTAACTTTCATTTATTTTTTCGATGAGCTCTCCGCCCGTTATCCACTGCACATCGTCAAAATCGCCAACTTCAATTTGCGGAAATTCATGCGTATTTCCGGCTGCAATTTGGCGGCGTATTTTTGTTGCATTGAACAGGATACCCGATTCGCTTTCCTGCCGCACCACTTCTGTCAACTCATTGCCAACGACACTAAACCCATAACTTTCAATAACTTCCGACTCTAAAGCGGGGCTAATATCGAGGCCCACAGGCGGCAGTTGCGCGGTGTCTCCCACCATGACCAATCGGCAATCGGCGCCCGAATAGACATATTCCAGCAAATCGTCGAGCAAACGGCCTGAACCGAATACCGAATTTTCCGCCGACTGGTTCGAAATCATGGAGGCCTCGTCGACAACAAAAAAAGCCGAGCGGAGAATATTTTTGTCGAGGACAAAAACGCCCGTGCCGTCGGTTGACGTTTTTTGACGGTAAATCTGTTTATGTATGGTGTACGCATGTTTGCCTGTATAATTCATCAGCACTTTTGCAGCGCGTCCGGTCGGAGCCATCAAAACAACCGGAATTTTGAAAACATCAAGCGCCTGAACAAGCCGGTTGATCATGGTTGTTTTCCCTGTTCCAGCAAATCCGCGGATCAAAAAAAGCGTGTCTTCGGGTTTTTCAACAATAAATTCCGAAAGCCTGTCGAGCATAATGTTTTGATCTTTAGTGAGTTCAAAATCGAACCCGTGCGAGAGAACATTTAAAACATATTTTTTTAGCATACTTGGTAAAAATATTTATGCAAAGAAAGCTAAATGATTTTTTTTTATATAATTTTGCCTCTATAGAAAATAACTTACAAACAGAAATAAAATGAGAACAGTATTACAAGTTGCACTTCTTTGTGTTGCAGTAGGAATCGGGTATTTAATCTTTACCAGTATTCAAAGGCCTATTGATTTTGAAAAGCAAAAACTTGTGCGTAATAGCGCTGTCATAGAGAGGCTTAAGGACATTCGCAAAGCTGAGATGGCTTTTAAAGAAGTTAATGGTCGGTTCACCGGAGATTGGGACACATTGATCAACTTTGTCAAGTATGATTCGTTACGCATTGTACGCAAAGTAGGAACGTTGACCGACAGCATGGTGGAAAAAGGAATTAACGAGAAAAAAGCTATGCAGTTGGGATTGATAATCCGTGATACCATCAGGGAGAGCGTTTTGAAAAATGTATTTCCCAGAGGCTTCAATCCCGATCAGTTAAAAGTGGTTCCCGTTCCCGACACAACGGCGTATTTCCATTTGGGTGCTACGGTTATCAGTACTGGATCGGGCATTTCAGTTCCTGTTTTTGAAGCAAAAGTACACAACAACGTTGTGTTGCGCGAGTTGGATAGGCAACTGGTTATCAATCTGAACGATCAACGCCGCATTCAGAAAAAATATCCCGGCCTCAAAGTAGGTTCGCTGACCGAAGCCAACAACAACGCAGGCAACTGGGAATAAAACAATTCTATGCAGGAATTTTTATTTCAAGACAGCAACTTTAAACTGTCGGGAAATCAAAACATATTATCCATCCAAGCAAGCTTGGATGGATTTTCAATTTTAATTCGCGGCGCAGATAATCCTTCTTCGTTTTATCTACATCAATATCCTTTCAGTCAGACCACCTCAAGCGGGCTGATTCGCAAACTGCGCGAACTGCTTGAAAAAGAGCACCCTTCCGACAAAGCATTCGAAAAAGTTAACATTTCGTTTACGAATAACCGGT
>WRIQ01000059.1 GCA_009782655.1 Prolixibacteraceae bacterium | reverse complement strand
TTACAACTGCAGCACCGCTACGCGGCGCATGATGGGGGTGTGCTCCGTGTCCGTGCGCTGTCGCGCACGGCTATAAACCCATAAGCACTACGTGCTTTTCTATTGATTCTCAGAGTCATAATCTTATTCACCCGTTTTCATACAAAAAGATGCGTTCTTCCATAGATATTTTAATCATCTTTGAGTTTCAATTTTTCTTGATATTCTTTGCTATAAGCCTCACCTCTACCGACCAAATATTTTAGAAAAACAGTTAGATCTACAATTTCGAACAGAAAAAATACGCGATAATCACCTAATCGAATACGATAAATCGAATTGTAACCTATTAATTTTTTGCAATTTCCAATATCAACTACCGATTGTGCTGCTCGAATTTCTAATATCACATTTTTCAATGACTCTCTGTATTTTCCCGATAATTTTTTTGCCGATTTTTCAAATTCTCTTGAAATTTTAACATTCATATTCCAAGCCAATTTTCAAATTCATTTTGTTCAGTTTCGTTCAAATACACATCGCCTTGTGGCTTGTTTTTAAGAAGATAAAGATATAATTCTTCATCGCTCAAAGCGTTAGCTTCCATCACAAGTAAGTTTTCAATAAAAGATTTAAGACTTCTACCTTCGGAAACTGCCCGGATAGATAAATTACGAAATGTATCTATCGGAATATCAATGTTTTTTCTTTTTTTCTCAACAACTAATGCCTCCATAATTTTCTTTTCCGCAAAGATACAAAATGTATATGATGCATATAGTATATTTTACTATTTTTTTCTCCATACGTCTTGCCGAATTTGAAATTCGGCAGGACGAGGTTCGGCGTAGGAAGCGCTCCGCTATTTAATTTTCAACCCCCAATTCTCAATTTTTAATTCTCAATTCGCCTGTGTGTAACGTTTAGTTAATTTTCATCAAAAAACAGATATTTTTTGTCAAGATTGAAGTTGGTTTGCAAAAATGTATAAATTTGCATCAAAAATGAATAAAAATTCATAATGAAAAACAAGCTGGAACGCCACACTACCATACGCCAACTGATTTCTTCGGGCGGCGTCCACAGTCAGGAGAAGCTGCTGGAAGGCTTGCGCAGTCGGGGTTTTGAGCTTACGCAGGCAACTTTATCGCGCGATTTGAAGCTGCTGCGGGTGGGCAAAATAGCCGATGGCGCCGACGGTTACACCTATGTTTTGCCGGATGCGATTGCAGGCCTGGTGGCGCCGAAAAGTGCCGAGCAGATTAAATTCCTGTCCGATGGTTTCCGTGGAATTTCGTTTTCGGGTAATTTGGCGGTGGTGAAAACCGCGCCGGGATACGCCAGCAGCATCGCCGCAGTTATCGACAATGCTTCGTTGTGGGAGATTCTTGGCACTATTGCCGGTGATGATACCATCTTGTTAATCCTGCGAGAAAGCGTAGCGCATCAGGAAATTATCGCCGTGCTGAAAAAAATCATACCAATGTTAAATGATAAAATTTGAACATTAAATATTTCTGAATCATCGAAAATGAAAGAATTGAAAAATATAACGGTCGAGGTTGCCGGCGAGCAACATCTCAGGTATGTCAATGTTATCAACGATACCATTGAAATGGCAGCCCGGCAGCGCGGAACGGGAATAGCTCGCCGTTCGCACGACTACCTGACGAAAAAAATGGAGGAAGGCAAAGCCATCATCGCGCTGGAAGGCGGCCTTTTTGCTGGGTTTTGCTATATCGAATCGTGGGGAACCGCCAAATATGTGGCCAATTCGGGGTTGATTGTAAATCCCGATTATCGCGGCATCGGACTGGCAAAAGCTATCAAGCAGAAGGCGTTTGAGCTTTCGCGCACCAAATTTCCCGACGCGAAATTGTTCGGCCTCACCACCGGTTTGGCTGTGATGAAAATAAATCATGCATTGGGCTATCGCCCCGTGACCTATTCGGAGCTGACCGACGATGAATCGTTTTGGAAAGGATGCCAGGGATGCGTGAATTATGATATCCTGCAACGCACGGGCCGCACCAAATGCTTGTGTACCGGAATGTTGTACGATCCAGCGTGGGAAACCGAAAAAAACGGAAACGGCAGTGAAATAAAAAAGCGCTCGCTGCTCGATTATATGAAAAAATTTACGCCGAAAAATACCATCGAATTGCTGAAAAGGTACCGCTCATTCGGGAAAGAACCAGGGAAGGCGGTTCAGGCTTGAGCGGCGCCAAAAACCGGGAAAAATTTTTGCCCGTCATTTGCAAATTATCACCATTGGAGTAATAGGAATAATAACATATCATCATGAAAAAAAAATTGGTTTTAGCGTTTAGTGGAGGTTTGGATACGTCGTTTTGCGTAAAATATCTTACTGAAGAAAAAGGATTTGAGGTTTATACGGCCATTGCCAACACCGGAGGTTTTAGCGAAGCAGAACTCGAAACCATCGAAAAAAAAGCGTACAAACTGGGTGCAAAAAAACATGTGTCGATTGATATCACCGAAGATTATTATCAGAAGTGTATTCGTTATATGGTGTATGCCAATGTATTGCGCAACAATACCTATCCCATTTCCGTGAGTTCGGAACGCGTTTTCCAAGCTTTGGCAATCATCGGATATGCCAAAAGCATCGGCGCCGGTTATGTGGCTCATGGGAGCACAGGTGCAGGAAACGATCAGGTACGCTTCGACTTGACTTTTCAGGTTTTGGCGCCGGAAATAGAAATCCTCGCGCCCATTCGCGAATTGTCGTTGAGCCGCGAAGAAGAGATCGATTATCTCCGCAAACATGGCGTCGACGATGATTTTGCAAAAATGCAATATTCCATTAATCAGGGATTGTGGGGCACCAGCATTGGCGGAAAGGAAACATTGACCTCCCTCAAGCCGCTGCCCGATGAGGCTTATCCCACGCAGTTGCAGGCCAAAGAACCGGAGGTAATTGAACTCACATTCGAAAAAGGAGAGCTAAAAGCCATCGACGGCATTCGCTATAAAAGCGGAGCGGCAATCATTCAGGCGTTGGAAGCGAAAGCTGCGCCCTACGCCATAGGCCGCGATATTCATGTAGGCGACACCATCATAGGAATCAAGGGGCGCGTGGGTTTTGAAGCCGCAGCGCCACTGATTATCATAAAAGCGCACCATCTGCTGGAGAAACATACGCTCACAAAATGGCAGCTCTATTGGAAAGAACAACTGGGCAACTGGTATGGCATGTTCCTCCACGAATCGCTATACTTGGAGCCGGTGATGCGGAATATCGAAGTTTTTCTCGAAGACACTCAGGAAACCGTCAACGGAAGCGTATTTGTAGCCCTGAAACCCTGTCATTTCGAGTTGCAGGGCATCGATTCGCCCAACGACCTGATGAGTTCCGCCTTTGGCGTGTATGGCGAAGAAAGCAAGGCGTGGAAAGGCGAAGATGTAATTGGGTTCACCAAAATAATGGCCAATTACCTCAAGATTTACAACTCAGTCAATAAAAAATGAAGATAAAAGTTGGAATCGCCGGAGCCGCCGGATATACCGCCGGAGAACTCGTCCGCATTTTACTCAACCACCCGTATGCCGAAATTGTTTTTGCACAAAGCGGGAGCAATGCCGGAAACCCGGTTGCGCATGTGCACGACGATTTGTTGGGCGAAACCGGTTTGGTTTTTACCAAAGATGCGGATTGGGCGTCGGTGCAGGCGCTTTTTCTCTGTATGGGCCACGGAAAGTCGAAACGCTTCATGCAAGAAAACAGGCTTCCCACGGGGCTCAAAATCATTGATTTAAGCGCCGATTTCAGGGAGAAAAGCGCCGACCATGATTTCATTTACGGATTGCCCGAATTGAACAAAGAGACCATTTGCAAAGCCGATTTTATTGCCAATCCGGGATGCTTTGCCACAGGAATACAACTGGCGCTCCTTCCCTTGGCGGCAGCGCAAAAACTGAATTACGAAGTGCATGTGCAGGCCATCACCGGTTCAACGGGGGCAGGGCAAAACCCCGAAGTTTCCACTCATTTCAGTTGGCGAAGAAATAACCTGTCGGCGTATAAGATTTTCGAACATCAGCACGAAAGGGAAATAATGCAAAGCATCAGGCAGTTGCAGCCCAATTTCGATGCCGGTTTCAACTTTGTACCCATCAGGGGAAACCACACCCGCGGAATTTTTGTATCGGCATACACCCGCTTCGACGGAAGCCCGGAAGACGCCAAAAAGTTATATGCCGAATTTTATAAAAACCAGCCGTTTGTCGTTATTTCAGAAAAAAACCCGGCGCTGAAACAGGTGGTAAACACCAACAAAGCGCTGCTTTACATGGAAAAACATGGCGACAAATTGGTGATTATCAGTTGTACAGATAATCTGCTGAAAGGCGCTTCGGGACAGGCCGTGCAGAATATGAACCTCATGTTTGGGATCGACGAGCGTACAGGATTGAATTTGAAGCCGATAGCGTTTTGATAAGTGGAAAATGACAGTTTTAACTTGGGCAACGAAGAAAAAGGTATGAAGGAAACCCTGAAAGTTACGGCAAAATATTGACGGAAAATCTGGATTGAATATGAAATAGGTCTTACGTAAACCATTAATAATGAAATTATTTGATGTATATAAACTGCTTGATGTTACCCCCGAAAGGGCGGAAGGTTGCTACCTTTGGGATTCAAGGGGCATAAAATATCTTGACCTTTACGGCGGACATGCCGTGATTTCCATCGGCCACACCCATCCGCACTATGTGGAAAAAATAAACGGCCAGCTTGCCAAAATCGGATTTTATTCCAATTCGGTGCAAAATCCATTACAGCACGAGCTGGCCGAAAAATTGATGCGGCTCTCTGAATATGATGATTATCATCTGTTTTTGTGTAATTCTGGCGCCGAAGCCAACGAGAATGCCATCAAGTTGGCGTCCTTTACTACGCAGCGGAAAAAGTTCGTTGCTTTCAGCAAAGGTTTTCATGGACGGACGTCGGCAGCGGTGGCGCTTACCGACAATCCGACGATTGTTGCGCCGGTGAATCAAACGTCAAATGCCATCATTCTGCCATTCAACAATTTGGAAGCTGTGGAAAAGGCTTTTGCAACCGAAGAGATAGCTGCTGTTTTGGTGGAAGGCATTCAGGGTGTGGGCGGTGTCAACGTTCCTGACACCTCATTTTTGGAAGGCCTCGTCAGGCTGGCGCACAAAAATGGCGCACTGCTCATTTTAGACGAAATTCAGTCGGGCTATGGACGTTCGGGCAAATTTTTCGCCCATCAGTATGCGAACATTCGCCCCGACATCATAACTGCCGCCAAAGGAATGGGCAACGGTTTTCCCATTGGCGGCGTACTCATTCATCCCGCGATAAAACCTTGGTATGGCATGTTGGGAACCACTTTTGGAGGCAACCACTTGGCTTGCGCGGCAGCCATCGCTGTTTTAGAGGTATTAGAAGCCGAAAACCTGATTGAAAACGCAAAAGAAACCGGCGATTTCATGAAGGAGCAGCTCGTTAAATCCGGCCGGTTTTTGGTTCGTGGTTGCGGCCTGATGCTGGGACTCGAATTTAATTATCCTGTCAGCGAATTGCGAAAAAAACTGCTCTCCGATTATCATATTTTCACCGGGTTTTCGGGACAAAACACCATCCGTTTGCTGCCCCCCCTGTCGCTCGCCAAAGGGGATGCAATGGTTTTTATCGATGCGTTGCAGGAAGTGCTGGAAGCGTTCAACACATATAAATAGATTATCGCAAATAAAACGACAACAACATGAGACATTTCACTTCAGTAAACGATGTTCCCGATTTGAAAAAAGCGTTAGAGACGGCTTTCGACGTGAAAAAAACCCCGTTTGCCTACAGTCGGTTAGGGGAAAACAAAACCATGATCCTGATATTTTTCAATTCGAGCCTGCGCACGCGCCTGAGTACGCAGAAAGCGGCCATGAATTTGGGAATGAACACGATGGTGTTGAACGTCAATGAAGATGGCTGGAAACTGGAAACCGAGTTGGGCGTTGTAATGGACGGCGACAAACCGGAACACCTGCGCGAGGCGGTTCCCGTTATCGGTTCCTACTGCGACATTATTGGCGTTCGTTCGTTTGCTCGCTTCGAAAACCGCGACGACGATTATCAAGAGAAAATCCTGAATCAGTTTATCGAATATGCGGGCGTTCCCATTGTGAGCATGGAAGCGGCTACGCGCCATCCGTTGCAGAGCTTCGCCGATTTAATCACCATCGAAGAGCTGAAAACCAAGCCGCGCCCCAAAGTGGTTCTCACGTGGGCTCCGCATCCGCGCGCCCTGCCGCAGGCCGTCCCTAACTCATTTGTGGAGTGGATGTTGAAAACTCAATACGAATTGGTGGTCACCCATCCTGAAGGCTACGAACTGGCGCCACAATTTATGAACGGCCTGAATGTGGAATACAATCAGAAGAAAGCTTTCGAAGGGGCCGATTTTATATACGCAAAAAACTGGGCCTCATACAATAACTACGGGCAGATTCTTTCGAGAGATATGAACTGGACGGTGGATACGGAAAAAATGGCGCTCACCAACCATGCCAAATTCATGCATTGTCTGCCGGTGCGACGCAATATGATCGTCAGCGACGAGGTTATAGACAGTCCCGACTCGGTGGTAATCCACGAAGCCGCCAACCGCGAATGGTCGGCGCAAGCCGTGCTGAAAATGATACTCGAAGATTTGCCGTAACTTCGGATGCCATGCAGAAAATAGAAATTATCCCAGCCATCGACATCATCGATGGGAAATGTGTGCGCTTGTCGCAGGGCGATTATGAACGTAAGAAAATTTACAACGAAAATCCGCTGGAGGTGGCGCAGCAATTCGAAGACGCAGGCGTCGTGCGGCTTCATCTGGTGGACCTCGACGGCGCAAAAGCGCAACATATTGTAAATTACAAAACGCTGGAAACGATAGCGGTAAAAACAGAATTAGTTATTGATTTCGGTGGCGGCTTGAAAAGCGACGACGATATACGTATTGCTTTTGAGTGTG
>WRIQ01000058.1 GCA_009782655.1 Prolixibacteraceae bacterium | reverse complement strand
TAACAGCTTCCATCACCGGCCTTCCCTGCTCAAATTCGCCCAACGATGCACAATGAAACCAAATGTACTGCCCCTCCTTTCGCGGGTACGATTTCAGCGCGGCAAGGGCGTTGCGGCGTCCTCGCACCATAAGTTTCGCTTTTTTGTTAAACAACGACGCGGTGCTGGCCAGCAATCCATAGAAAAAAATCGCAATATCGTAGAGAATCTGCATCATATGTAAATGGTTTCATTGAAGCAAAGTAACGAAGAAAATCTGAAGTTTGTTTATCGATTCTCAAGAATGCCTACTGCGCGGCAAATTCAACCGTTTCAGGTTCAGCATCGAAAATTTGACGTCCATGACGAAAAAAAAATCGGTTTGTTTTGCCTTCTGTGTCAAATTTATTTCGTATCTTTTAAGCATTCGGAAAAATATCAGCCATGAAAAAGAAATTTTTACCCATTGCTACATTACCCTTCGTAAAAGCCCAGCAACTGAAAAATCTGTTGGAGCAGCACAGCATCGAATGTAAGCGCGAAGACATCAATATCGGGAACGGTGCCTCTTCTCTCTCGTCGAGCGTGAAGGTTACCGACGCAAAAATGGAAAGAGCGTTTCTCATTCTCGAAGATTTTTTGAAGACGCCTTCCGAAAAAAAATTGGAAGACGAAAAAGAGCGGTTGATTCTGATCCCTGTCGATTATTCCGATTATTCGTTCGGAGCGGCCAAAGCAGCTTTCGGCATGGCCGGGCGCCTGAGTGCAAAAATGGTGCTGTTCCACGTTTATCCCAATCCGATAACCTATTCGGTGCCTTTCAGCGATATGTATGCTTACGATATGGGATTGCATGAGCATCTCGAAAATTCGGACAAACATGCGCAGGAAAGCATGAACCGATTCGTCAATCGCTTAATTGATAATATCGGCATGAAAAACTGGGAAAATACAGTTACCGAATATATTATAAAAGCAGGCGATGTTCGCGAAGATATTCTCTCCTACGCACACGCCAACCGGGCTTTGATGATTGTGATGGGTTCGCTGGGAAAAGCGGCCTCAGAAATCGATATCCTCGGCAGCGTTACAGCCGAAATCATCATTGATGCGAAATTGCCGGTTTTGGTCATCCCGCCCGACACACCCGCCGACTTTGCTGCCAATTTCAAGGAGATTTTATACGCTACCAATTTCGATGAAAAGGATTTTGTCGCCATTGACAAACTCATGCGCATAGTGAAATCGCACCGCGTGAATGTGCATTTCATCCATATGAGCCGCAACGAGGAGGCCATGTGGGACTTGGCGCGCCTTGAGGGGATGAAGGAAATTCTACAGGAAAAATACCGGCAGAAATCTTTCGACTGCCAACTGATTGTGGGTGAAGACCTTCTTAACGAGCTGGATAAATTCATCGACGTCAACAACATCGACGTCATAGCGCTCACAACGCGCAAGAAAAGTATGATAGCACGCATTTTCAATCCGAGTATCGCCCGGAAAATGCTTTTTCACACCAAGATTCCTCTGTTGGTTTTTCATGCCTGAAACGATCTTACATTCAAAAACTTACGCTGCACCAAAATGATCGCAGGCTCACGAAAGTTTATTTTTATAGTCGGCGTAATCAAATTTCCTGATAAGCTGAAAATCCCCGTCAGACTTCAACATTCCGATTGACGGATGGGCAACGCCGTTGAAGAAGTTGGTTTTCACCATGGTATAATGAATCATGTCTTCGAAGATAATCCGGTCGCCAGCTTTCAGTTCTTCGTTGAAAGACCACAAACCGGTAAAATCGCCGCTCAAACACGAATTTCCTCCCATGCGGTAGGCAGGTTTTCCCTCCACAGGCTTGAAAGCAGCGCCTTCGATGCGCGGTTTGTAGGGCATTTCGAGGCAGTCGGGCATGTGTGCGGCAAAGGAAACATCGAGGATGGCGGTTTTTATTCTGTTGTTTTCGACAACATCCAAAACGGTGGAAACCAGCACACCAGCATCCCAAGCAAATGCAGAGCCGGGTTCCAGAATGACATGTTTTCCGTAGCGCGCTTTAAAAGTTTTTAGCAGCATAATCAGTTTTTCCACATCGTAACCTTTGCGGGTCATCAGATGGCCGCCGCCCATGTTTATCCATTTCACCTGCGGGATATATTTCCTGAAACGTTTTTCGAAAGCGAGCAACGTCTTTTCCAGATCGTCGGCTCCCGATTCGCATAAAGTGTGGAAATGCAGTCCTTCGATTTCGGGAGGAAGCCTGTCGGGCAAATGATGTGATAAAACTCCCAAACGCGAACCCGGCGCCGCAGCGTTGTAGATCAAAGGCTCTACTTCCGAAAATTCGGGATTCACCCGTATTCCCATTGATATTGGTTGGGGAAACTGCTTTACCTCATCTGCATAACGGTGAAATTGGGCCATAGAATTGAAGACGATGTGGCTGCTATAATGCATGATTTCTGCGAAATCGACGGGATTGTACACCGGCGCGTAGGTGTGCGCCCGAACTTTCATCTCTTCAAAACAAAGGCGTGCCTCGTTCAGCGAACTTGCCGACGCGCCAATGACATATTCGCGCATAATGGGAAAAACACTCCACATCGAAAAGCCTTTGAATGCGAGGATTATCTCCACGTCGGCTTCCTGTTTCACCTGCGCTATCAGCTCCAGATTACGCCTGAATTTCGTTTCTTCAATGACAAAGCAAGGCGAGGGTACCTGAGCAAACCTGTCGTTCCTCATTATGCCAGTTTTACCAATTCTTCGGCTATTTTCCGCACTGTGGCATCGCCGGCGGCAACGAGCGGCAGCCGCAGCACATTTTCTATAATGCCCAGTTGCAGAAGCATGGCCTTGACGCCCGCGGGGTTTCCATCTGCAAACTGAAGACGCAGCAACTCCGTCAGGTCAATATGAATTTTGGCGGCTTCAGCAAAATCACCTTTCAAAGCAAGATGAACCATGCTGCTCAACTTTTGCGGCAAAGCATTGGCAATCACTGAAATGATTCCATGTCCGCCAAGCGACATAAAAGGAAGCGCCATGATATCGTCGCCCGAAATAATTTTAAAATGCGGAGGAGCATGTTTTATAATCTGGCTCACCTGCTGAATTGATCCTGCAGCCTCTTTCACGGCCACGAATTTTTCAGATTCCGCGGCCAGTCTCACCGTAGTTTCGGCCGACAGATTCGCGCCAGTGCGCGACGGCACATTATATAGGATGACAGGGAGCGGACTGTGTTTTCCCAATTCACTGTAATGCCGGAAAAGCCCTTCCTGTGTCGGCTTGTTGTAATAAGGCGTAACCGACAAAAAAGCACTGATTCCGCTGCAATCAAAACTTTCCATTTTCGCCAAAACGGATTTTGTGCAATTGCCGCCCATGCCTGCCACAAGCGGAATTTTCCCACCCGTGCGCTCTTTAATAAAATCTACAATATCCTTTTTTTCCTCATCCGAGAGTGTCGGCGTTTCGGCCGTTGTTCCCAACATAACCAAATAGTCGATTCCGCCAACAATCTGCCTGTCAACAATTTTTCCCAACGCCACGAAATCAATTTCGCCGTTGTTTTTGAACGGGGTTATAAGCGCTGTTCCCGCGCCCACAAAATCAGTATTCATATACTTCACTTTATTAGCTGTTCCAAATAATGTATTTGCTGTTCCGCCAAATATTTTGAGTTGGGATTTTTGGAAACATCTATCGACATGTCGAAATATCCTTTTTGCTCAAAGTCCCATCCAATCCTGAACGAAGCCTTCGAAAGGGCCGTCATAACATCGAAAGCGAAACACGGCGTCACGGAAACATTCAACAACAAATCCAAATCAGCATTAATAAAAGTATCGAAAACGCCTCCCTGCGGGAAACCGAAAAAGTTTAAATCTTTAGGGGTAATAGCGCTCCCGTTAGATTCTTCCTTGTCGGTTGTGTAGCAAACACTTCGAATTATCGCTTTCGTGGGCTTAAAATATTTACTCAAAAAATTGTACGCTTCCTTGTCGTTTTCCGTCCAGATAATGCCCACTTTTATCATCGCATTAAAATTGGGTAAACGCATGTTTCTTTTCACCCGTTTCATCTGCTTTTGCAGCACCTTTTCCCTGTATTTAGTCAACAAACTCATCAATTCACAAAAATAATAAAAGAATAATTCGAGATACCAGTTTTGTTTCAAATCGAAACGATCCGCCCCCAATGTGAACCAAATCGTTAACTTGGATTTTCAGGGTTTGCAATCCGCCCGTTTAAAAACCATATCCCGCATAATACCAGGCCCAAAAGGAAGAAGTGCAGGGCAGGAAAGTTGCCGATTGCCGAGATTATGTCTACAATTCCTCCCATATAACAGGGCGATATTAAATAAATTCCGACCAAAGCATATTGCAGGTAACGCAAAAAAATTAACTTTGTTTGCGCTAAAACAAAATAACGATTTTCTGACGTCAAAACCAGAGGTTATTAATATACATCATTAAAATAATAAGGAGGCTTTTTTATGAATATTTATTTCTGGATAGTTCCGATTGCATCGCTTTTTGCATTGTTCTTCGCCTTGTTTTTCTACCGGTCGATGATGCAAAATTCCGAGGGAACGGATAAAATGAAAGAAATTGCCCAACATGTAAGAGATGGGGCGATGGCTTATTTGAAAAGGCAGTATAAAGTAGTAATTATTGTCTTTGCAGTTTTGGTGGTTATTCTCACCTTTTTGGCCTACATGGGCGTTCAGAATCCGTTTGTGCCCATTGCATTTCTGACCGGAGGTTTTTTCTCCGGATTGTGTGGTTTCCTCGGCATGAAAACAGCGACCAACGCTTCGGCGCGGACGGCACAGGGAGCCTCGCAATCGCTGAACATGGGATTGCAGATAGCATTTCGCAGCGGCGCAGTGATGGGGTTGGTCGTTGTAGGATTCGCCCTGCTCGACATTGCCGCCTGGTATCTCATCCTCTCCAAGCTGGTTTATACGCCGGAACATATGGCCCAGGGCCTCAATTTCCTCGGTTTGACACTGGTTCACCCGGGCACCACGGAACATGCCAAACTTATTGAAATCACAGCCACCATGCTGACCTTTGGCATGGGCGCATCCACGCAGGCGCTGTTTGCCCGTGTGGGAGGCGGTATATACACCAAAGCTGCCGACGTGGGCGCCGACCTTGTAGGCAAAGTCGAAGCGGGCATTCCCGAAGACGACCCCCGCAATCCGGCAACCATCGCCGATAATGTGGGCGATAATGTGGGCGATGTGGCAGGCATGGGCGCCGATTTATACGAGTCATACGCAGGCGCGATTTTGGCAACGGCGGCATTGGGGGCGGCGTTACCCGTCATTTCGTCGAATGCCGCACAAGTCGAAAAATATGTTATTGCCCCCATGATTGTCGCCGCCATCGGAATATTGCTTTCCATCTTGGGGATTTTCATGGTGCGCACCAAAGAATCGGCAACGCAGAAGAACCTTCTCAACGCACTCCTTCTGGGAACCGGTGGAAGTTCGTTGTTCATACTGATAGCCATTGCATTTATGGCATTCACTAACTGGATTTCGTGGGGAATATTCGGCTCGGTTGTATCCGGGCTGGCCGCCGGTGTAATCATCGGGCAGGGCACCGAATATTTCACTTCCGACGAATATAAACCCACACAAGGGATAGCCAGCCAAGCACAGCAGGGCCCAGCCACTACAATCATCGACGGCATCGCCGTGGGCATGTTCTCTACGTGGATTCCGGTTATCACCATCGTTCTCGGAATTGTCGGCGCCTTTGGCTTTGCCGGCGGTTTCAACGATTTTGCCATGGGCGTCTACGGAATCGGCTTTGCCGCCGTGGGTATGCTCTCCACTTTGGGAATAACCTTGGCCACCGACGCTTTCGGCCCCATTGCCGACAATGCCGGAGGAAATGCTGAAATGGCGCATCTGCCCAAACATGTGCGCGAACGTACCGACGCGCTGGATATGCTGGGCAATACCACTGCCGCCACCGGCAAAGGTTTCGCCATCGGTTCGGCAGCGCTGACAGCCATGGCGCTACTTGCGGCATACATAGAAGAAATTCGATTGTGGATAGGCAAAATCGCCGACAATGCCGACGGCATAAAAGAGGTTGGCAGCGTTGTGTTCTTGACGGCAAAAGCCGCCGCCACACCGATAGTTCATGAAGGACAAAGAATTGTGATGCTGGGAAGCGCCACGGTGAAGGATTTCATTGAAGCATACGACCTCAACATTTTCAATCCCATGCTGCTGGGCGGAATTTTTATCGGCGCTATGATGGCTTTTGTGTTTTCGGCATTGACAATGAAAGCCGTAGGTCGGGCTGCCGGAGCCATGGTAGACGAAGTGCGCCGCCAGTTTCGCGAAATTCCGGGCATCATGGAAGGCACAGCAACTCCCGAATATGCAAAATGTGTGGAAATTTCCACCAAAGGCGCCCAGCGCGAGATGCTGTTCCCATCAATATTAGCCATTGTAGTACCCATTGGCATAGGCATTCTCTTGGGTGTTGCAGGCGTTGTCGGGCTTCTGGTGGGAGGATTGACAGCCGGATTTACACTGGCTTGTATGCTGAATAATTCGGGCGGCGCTTGGGATAACGCCAAAAAGTATATCGAAAAGGGAAATTACGGAGGAAAACGAAGCGAAGTGCACCGCGCCGCCGTTGTCGGCGATACGGTTGGCGACCCGTTCAAAGATACATCGGGTCCCTCGCTGAATATTTTGATAAAGCTTATGACCATGGTTTCGGTAGTAATGGCCGGATTGACAATATCCATGAGCATTTTTTAAATTATCTCATTCATATAGCAATCAAGGCCGCCTGTTGATTTTCAGATAGCCTTGATTGCTGTTTTTGATGAACTTTATACCGTAGAAATGGACACTTTTTATTTCGAAGCTCCCGAAAAACTTGCGCCCAAAGCAAAATATAAAGCTTTTGCCACGGGAATCGTCTTGGTTATTGCGGGCATTGCCGGAATGCTTGCCGTCCGATTTATAACCGGAAATTT
>WRIQ01000057.1 GCA_009782655.1 Prolixibacteraceae bacterium | reverse complement strand
CGTGAAAGAAATAGGCAGTTTTAAGTGTTCGAACGAATTGATTAACAGTATTTTTGAAATTTGCCGCAATTCCTATCTCAGTAATCTTTACGGAATTCCCACCGATTGCCCCACGCGCGAGAAAAACGGCTGGATGGCCGACGGTTTCATGGTACAGGAAGCTGGCATGTTCAATTACGACAGCCGCAACGTATATGCAAAATGGGTGAAAGATATGGTTGACGCGCAAGAGAAAAACGGCAATGTGCCGGGCATTGTTCCCACTTCGTGGCGGTGGAATTCCAACTGGGCAGGCCCTATATGGGATGCAGCCATCTTCATTGTTCCAACGCTCCTCTATGACTATACGGGCGATGTGGAGAGCATGAAAAATATTTATGCTACTTGTCAACGTTATCTCGAATATGCAAAGACCATCGAAAATGATAAAGGACTTTTCACGAATGGATTAGGCGACTGGCTTTATTACAAAGCCATCACCCCCGTCGATTTTATGGTTTCGTGCTACTATTATTGGGATAACAAGCTAATGTCCAAAATGGCCGCCCTCACGGGAAACAATCAGGACATAGAAAAATATCAGGAAAAAGCCGATGAACTGAAAGCGTTGATCAACGCAAACTATTTCAACGGAGAGAAAATTTCCTATGCCAACGAAACACAATTGTCGTATGCTCTTCCTCTGTATATGGATATTGTTCCTCAAGAATATCGTTTACAGGTGGCTGAAAATCTGAATAAAAAGATGGAAGAAAACGATTGTAGCCTCGATTTCGGTTTTATCGGAAGCCTTATTGTCCCCGATGTCCTAACAACTTTTGGCTATACCGAAACTGCCTATAAAATGGTGACCAAAGAAACCATGCCTTCGTGGGGCTACTGGATTAAGGAACGCGGCGCCACCAGCCTGTTCGAAACGTGGGATGTTGCGCGCAATATTGGCGATGCTTCGCTCAATCATCCGTCGATGGGAGCGATTGCCGCTTGGATGTATAAAACGCTGGCCGGCATCAACCTCGACCCCTTGGCGCCTGCCTTCAAAAAGATAATTATCAAACCGGCTTTTGTGGGCGATTTGAATTTTGTGGAGGCGAGCCATGAATCGCAATACGGGCCGATAAAATCGCAATGGATGCGCGAAGGTCAAAAAATTACGTTGAAAGTTACCATTCCTGCGACCAGCACGGCAACCCTTATTTTGCCGGAGAAAAAGCCCAAGCAAATCAAAGGAGGCGAACATGTATTTACACTGAACTTGTGAGTGGTAACAACTGACAGTTATACATTGAGAAAAGGAAGAAACCGATCAGTGATATTATTGAGCAAATTTGCAGTTGCACACTGCAAATTTGCTCAATAATTTTTAAAATATCTGTAAGGCAGAAATATATGAGCCGTTTTTATGGATCAGCAGCAAAAACGTGTGGAAACGAAATGACTATAGTAGTTTAAATTAAAATTTTATACAGATAATTAATAGTCCTGTATATTTTGGAGTGCGGAAAAATCCGTTGTAAAAAACAATATTTTTTATTACGAACGTTATTTTCATATATTTGCACAGAAATAAATTACGGTTATCTTTGATAAGCATTTTGAAAAACAGGTAGATAAAAGTATGAGACAGGTTTTTTCCACCGTAGGATTGCTGGCGGCTTTTTTTATTTTTACGGGCGGCTATACAGGGCAAAACCACGTTGGCGTTACTGCTTCCGATTCAGGAACTACGGGCGAAATAGTTGCTGCCGAGAAAAGCGATTCGGTGAAAGGAGGTACTCAAAAACTGGTGAAAGCCGATTTCTTAAAACTGATTTGGAACTACGAAACTACTCCCAACGAATGGAAATTCCTTGGCGACAAACCTGCGCTCATCGATTTTTATGCCGATTGGTGCGGCCCCTGCCGCATAGCTTCTCCCTTACTCGAAGAGATTTCGCACGAATTTGCAGGCAAGGTGAATATATACAAAATCGACACCGACAGGGAAAAAGAACTGGCCGCTGTTTTTGGCGTGCGGGGAATTCCGGTTTTTCTGTATATTCCCAAAGAAGGACGTCCAGTGATGATGGTCGGGATTGCCCGCTCGAAAGAAGATACAAAAAAAATGTTTATCGAAAATATCAACAAATATTTATTGATGAAATAGTTTTGGCGTGTAATAGAATTTCCATGCCCGAATATTTATCAAGCGTTAATACTGCCATTTAAAGGAAGCCATTACTGCGCGATGGTCGGAAGGATAATAGGGAACTACGATATCGGCTTTTTCCTCCGCCTCGCCGATGATTTGAGTATTTGTAATTTTCAATTTCCTGCCTGCGAAGAATATGAAATCGATTCGGTCGTGAATTTCGCCTTCACGGTTTATCGGTGTCCAGGTTTCACCCGCAAAAGCAACCTCGTCGGGATAAACAACGCGCCATGCATCTTTCATGCCAATGTCGGCAAAAGCCTTTGTGGCGGGCCATTCTACTTTTATCGGATGTAGTCCCGCGTTGGCGGCTTTCTTTGTCCAGTCGAGGTGCGAAGGTTCGTTGAAATCGCCGGTGAGAATAACAGGCCATGACTCTTCCATTTTCTGTTTTATCTCGTTGGCAATTTTTTGGACTTCATCGCCGCGTGCTACCTTTGCCCAATGGATGGCCTCATCTTCGGTTTTTATAAACGGAAAATCGCCGTAGGGCTTATCGGCAAGCTGATAGGGCTGATAGGGTATATACATCAGGTGGCAGTTGAAAACCCAGACGTAACGGTTTTCTGCAATTTTAAGTTTTGCTCCGTTTTTAGAAGGCGTGGTTTCGATAACGTCATGTCGGGATATGATTGCCCGAGCGTCCTGGCTCACATGATTCCATCCCAACTCGCGTGCTATCGCTGCCGAATTGTCGGGGCGATGGTCTCCAAATCCCAGCGCTTCCTGTATGCAGATAATGTCGGCGCCCGAATCGCGTATCATTTCGAGGCTTTTGCTCAGAGGCTGCTTGCCGGCATCGCCGCCATGCCACATGTTGAAAGTCATCACCCGAATCAATTCTTTGTTGTTGGAGCTGCTGCAGGAGGCAAACAGAAAAATTTTTCATTTTAAAATAGATAGTTCAGACCGATGTAAATTCCCGATTTCCCGTCTTGCGAGTTGGTTGCACGTCCGTAATCGATGGCGATGATGAAATTTTCGTTCATGGCCAAGCGAGCGCCCAAACCGTACGAGACGTGTAGTTTTTCAGCGTTACTGTTGAAATAATTGTCTTTTGGCAGATTAACCGAAGAGGTGTCAAACTTTATCTTTTTTGTAACCTGTCCCATGTCGGTAAACGCGTTCATCCCGATATAAAAATTGTTGTTAATAAACCGAAAATGAGCCACTTTCCAGCGAAGTTCAGCGTTTCCAAATATAAATCCGTCGCCGACCACGCGATTGCGGTAAATGCCGCGCAGCGATTTCGAGCCGCCGAGCCCTTCGCTGAGCGCACCTGTGAGTACAGATGTAATCATCTGTGTTTGATAATAATACGGAACGTCGCCGGCAATGGTGGTTTGATAGGCAAGGCGGTAAACTATCGAAAGATTGCGCGGAACCAGCGTGAAATATTGCCTGTGGATGATGCTCACTTTGGCAAACGAGCTTTCGGCGCCCAAAAAGCCGGGTGCCGCTTCCACAACGGCTTCTGTCCAGATACCTTTCATCGGGTTGGGGCGATTGTCGCGTGTGTCGTAAACCAAACCACCCTTGAGCGTGGGCACAAAACCGCCATCGGCTTCTTCGGCAGAGATAATTCCCCATTGTCGATATTTTTCGTAGAGGCCGTTTTGTTCAGGCAGTTTATCGTCGTCGTCTTTTCCTTTGTTCAGTTTGTTGATATCCACGGTGCCGATTTTGAAATTCTGCAAATTGAAACCCGCCGCCCATCGGAAGTTATCGCCCGTCAGGCGTCCCTGTAGGTCGAGCTTGATGCGTAGCAACTTGCGGTCGTATTTATAGAAAGTACGCGAAATATAATCAGGGCTGTCCTGATCGAACCAGTCGTTGTTGACCACCGCATCGTAACCGTTGAATCCGTAAAAATCATAAACCTGATCGGAAAGGTAGCTTAGGTCGAAAGTGGTTTGCAGGCCGGGAATCAGCCGGTCGGAGTCGTAGTTGAAACGGTTGATGCCGCTGCCTTTGGTGTAGCGCGAAACTTCGAGGTAAAGCGAATGGTTGTATTTCGGGTAGCGCGAGCCGTCGCCATAGTTGTAGAGGTTGACAAAAGCGCCATACTGAAATCCTAAATCGGTATCGAACGACACGGCGGGAAGCGCCCCGAAATTCCACCCCGATTTTATATTCTGCTCCTGCGACCGTACGTTCGCCGCAAAAAAGAGCGCCAACAAAATTACTATCGTCTTCTTCATAATTCTTCTTTATCTTAAGTGTAATTATTCCTGAAATTCAGAAAACAAAGTTGTGATTTTTTTTTTAATATCGGGCATCTTGGTTAAAGATTGATGAGACGGAAAATTGTAACTTTTAGATTCTCGAAATAACCGTCATGGTTTTCCTTCGGCATTTTTCAGTAGGTTGATCGGCAGCAAATCTGTTTCCATGTAGTGCGCAAATTTGGGAAGGGCTACGAAAGCTTTATTCAGCATAAAAAGTTCGCTGTTGAAGCGATCCTGTGGGAAGGTATTGTCGAAATGAAAATCTTCGTCAAAACCCGTAAAATTCAGTTCGCAGACCGACAGTTCCCATTCATCATCGCCGTTCACATAAAGGAGCGGCAGGCCGTGTGTCCGGCAGATAAAAGGGCGCACATCGTAGATACTGCACAAACCCTCTACAAGAAAACAGCATTTGCCCTCTTCCGTTTCGGGATTTATGACAATTTCATGGTTTTTCAACGCTTCGGAAATAAAATGAAATTCCAGCGGAAAAATCCGGTAGCCCATGCAGCAATGCGAGCATCCCGCTTTGCAACGCATGTGGCGGCGGTGTATTTGTGAAAGTGAATCGGTAAACCCGTCAGTTTTTTCGATTAAAGCGCGGTAATCGTCGAATATTTTTTCCTTTTCTGCCATCATTGGAATTTTCGGGCTGTAAGATAGCGAATTAATAAAAAACAGCGGTGGAGATTGTCTTCCAAAAGAAAATATGCGCAACCAATTTTTAGATTTTCTTTTGCGAAATCTTTTGTTATTTTTGACAAATATAGTGAAAGCATGGCGAAAACGGAAACTGCATACAAATTTCCCGAATTGCAGGATGCGATTATCCCAAAACAAGCGAACAGGATGATAGCAAGGTGGTTTTGCACAACATAGAATAAAAAATGATTTTCAGATGAAAAAAAAGAGTTATACGTTGGGGGTTTTAATGCTGTTTGCCGGATTATTGCCGGCGCAGGAAACCATAAAATATTCCTATCAGGACACGAAACTTCCTTTGGAGGAAAGAGTTGATTTGCTGGTTTCGGCAATGACGCTGGATGAAAAAATCGGGCAAATGGTGCATGGTGCGCCGGCCATCGAGCGGCTGGGCGTTCCCGAATACAACTGGTGGAACGAATGTTTGCATGGCGTGGCGCGTTCGGGATACGCAACCGTCTTTCCGCAGTCGATAACCATTGCCGCCTCGTGGGACAGAGATTTGATGTTCCGGGTGGCCGATGTGATTTCCGACGAGGCGCGCGCCAAGCATCACGAAATGGTAAGGCGCGGATCTCGAAAAATTTATCAGGGGTTGACATTCTGGTCGCCCAATATCAATATTTTTCGCGACCCGCGGTGGGGTAGAGGACACGAAACCTACGGCGAAGACCCCTACCTCACCGCACAAATGGGATTGCAATTTGTGAAAGGGCTGCAAGGCGATGACCCTAAATATCTGAAAACGGTGGCTACGGCCAAGCACTATGCCGTTCATTCGGGGCCGGAACCGTTGCGGCATGTCTTCAATGCCGAAACCAGCGACCGCGATCTGTTCGAAACCTACCTGCCGGCATTCCGTACCTTGGTGACCGATGGAAAAGTTTATTCCGTGATGTGCGCTTACAACCAGTTTCGCGGATTTCCGGCCTGCGCAAGCCCGTATCTCTACGATATTCTGCGTAACGATTGGGGATTTGCAGGATATGTGGTTTCCGACTGCTGGGCTATCAGGGACTTCCATGAGAATCACAAGGTTACTTCTTCCCCGGAAGAATCCGCTGCCCTGGCCCTGAACAATGGCTGTGACCTAAACTGTGGCTGTACCTTTCCTTATCTGACAGTTGCCCATGACAAAGGACTGGTTACAGAAGAAGCCATAGACACCGCTTTGGAAAGGCTTCTCAGGACCCGGTTTAAGCTGGGGATGTTCGATTCTCCGGAGAAAAGCCCCTGGGCTTCCCTTGGCAGGGAGAACATCAACTCCGTCGAACATCAGCGCCTTGCCCTGGAAGCGGCCCGGAAATCCATGGTGCTCCTGAAAAACGACGGGAACCTTCTGCCCCTGGACAGCACGGCCAAAAAGATACTCCTCATAGGTCCCAGCGCCGCCAACATTAACGCCCTTTTGGCAAATTATTACGGTGTTACCTCCCAGCTTATTACCCCTCTGGAAGGGCTTGGTGAAAAGATTCGCGATAAATACGCGGTTAACATGGAATACCGCCAGGCATGTCTGCAATATACGGAGAACCAGCGTTCCAATGTCGCCTTTGGCTCAGCCAACGCGCCGGATATGGTGGTCGCCGTTTTCGGCCTTGATAACGCCATGGAAGGGGAAGAAGGAGACGCCATCGCTTCTGATTCCAACGGCGACCGGGACTATATTGAGCTTCCGCCCTGGCAGCTTGAATACCTCCGCAAGGTGAAGGGAACCGGAAAGCCCATAATCCTTGTGCTTACCGGGGGCAGCCCCATCGCCGTTCCCGATGACATCGCGGACGCCATCATCTTTGCCTGGTATTCGGGCGAGCAGGGAGGCCGCGCTCTGGCGGACATCATCTTCGGCGACACGGTTCCGTCCGGCAAACTCCCCATCACCTT
>WRIQ01000056.1 GCA_009782655.1 Prolixibacteraceae bacterium | reverse complement strand
GAAATCGGCCTCGTCTACGCTGAGGAGTATTGACATGACTGCCAGCCGCAACTGCGAATGTAACAAAGGATCGAGTTCTTCAAACATGGCTTTTCTTTGCTTTATGAAGTAATATATGTCCGGGAACTACATATCCGAGCAACATACACACAGCAAAGACAATCATGTGCATGTCTCCATTCAAGAATGTGCATGCAAGCGCTCCGATCCAATAAACGGCAGCAACCGAATACCACATTTTGTTACGGAACACACAGGCAGTGATAAATTGTCCCATTCCTACAAATGTTAAAATTACCGGTGTGCATAACAGAAAGACAGCGTTTGTGTCGAGTCTGAAAGCAATTGTAAAAACAACCGCTATAAACACAAAACAACTGATGCCAAATCCTGCCCATACCATCTCGCCAATCTTTTCAATATGCGTTTTAACTAATTTTGCGCCATTCACACGGCGTTCGACAAAATTCATGACAACCAAAGCGGGTAGCATTACCAACCATACCCAAAAACTTTGATTAGGATTGCTTAGCGTGTGTAATAACACATAGATGGCCATGGCGCTTGCCGCTAATACATAGCCTAAAATAATAAAGGAATAAGCCTTTCCTTTGTTGACATTGTTTTGCGCCCGAAGGATCATCTCGTTGATGAGCGTCAGGCTTTGCTCGTGATTAAAGTTTGTGTCCATCTTTGTAAATTTCTAAAATTTGAATACTATTTTTATTAAGACAGTGCAAAAATAAACAAGTTTATAATATAAACCAAATTATAAATCAAAATTTTTGAATTTTCCCAGAAATCAGGACAGATCGGAATTGTTTGTGTAGCATCTTTTTGGAGATTGTGTTCATGAAAAAGCCTGTGCAATTTTTATTTTATTTTTTGCATGGCGATGAAAACGGGGAAATGGTAATAAATTGATAATTAAAAATGTAGCTCCTGTGTCTCGTTGTGCGGGATATATTTTACACCTACTTTTCCCCATTTTTCGAAGGACGGAGGAATAGCAGGCAATTCATTAATGGCGTCGGAAACAACATAAATAACGGGAATCAACGCCGTCAGCCTTTCAACAACGAAATCCGCACAAAAACTGGCTGTAACGCCGTAAACCACAACCGTTTCGGGATTCAGTATTTCCACAATGGAGCGGGTTATTTTGTTGCCTGTAAAAATATCAAAAGCCTCTTTCCTGATAACAATATTGTATCTTTCCGCGATTTTTTCCCATGCCGTTCACGTCGCAGTCTTCGGTACAGTTGAAAATCAGCGAATTGTCGGGATTCGTTTTTGCCACATAGTCGGCGCCCTGCGTGCCGGCAAGTCAATGGAGCAGAAAGGAGAAAATCATGTTGAGATGTTGGTCTATTTCGGCGCGATCAATAAAGTGATAATCAGCCGCGTTAACCACTTTGATATTGTTTTTGCGGCAAAAACGGTAATTTCTCTCCAGACCGGTTTCAGCGAGTCGGCGTCGGGAACATACAATTTCCCGTAAGGCTCCACAAAATCAACCTGCGCATCGACAGTCTAAAATATTATTTTGTTTTTCATCATTGATTTTTCCTGCAAAATTAATGTTTTTCAACATGTGAATAATTTTTCCTTCGAATTGCCGTTTCCATACAGTAACTTTATTTGGAAAAATAAAGCCTATATTTGCACGCTTTTAAAAGAAATTATGATGAAGAGATTTTTAAGGTTTTCGATTGTCGGAGTATTCGTTTTATTATCAAGTTATAACGCGTTTTCGCAATCAACACTAAGCGGCGCCAATGTGGTAACGTCGGCGGTTCCGTTTTTGACCATAGCGCCCGATTCGCGGGCGGCCGCCATGGGCGATTTGGGCGTTGCCACCACGCCCGATGTGAATTCCCAGCACTGGAATCCCGCTAAATATGCTTTTGTCGGAAGCGATATGGGTGTTGCCCTATCGTATTCTCCATGGTTGAGAAATCTGGTCAAGGATATAAACCTTGGGTATCTGGTGGGCTATAAAAAGTTGGATGAATATCAAACCCTGAGCGCCTCGCTGAGGTATTTTGCCTTGGGAGATATTATGTTCATGGATCTTTATGGCAATTACATAGCAACGCAGAGCCCCAACGAATTTGCCATCGATTTTGGCTATTCGAGGCTTCTCTCCGAATACTTTTCCGGAGCTGTTGTTGTACGTTATATCCGTTCCGACCTCACCGCAGGGCAAGTGATAAACGGCGTTGAATCGCATGCCGGCAATACTTTCTCGGCCGACGTGGCTTTCTACTACCAAAACGAATTTTCTTCGAAACGTAATGATAATCGGCTGTCGGCAGGTATTAATATTTCCAATGTGGGAGGTAAAATATCTTATACCGATGGCGATATCAAAGATTTTATTCCGGCCAATTTGAGGTTAGGCGCATCCTATACAACCGCCCCCGACGATTACAATTCATTTACATTTTCGCTTGACCTGAACAAACTTCTTGTGCCGACGCCGCCCAAGCGCGAAGGAGAATTCAACCCCGGCGATATTATCTATCCGGGAGGTATCAATTCCGATATGTCGGTGGTAGCCGGTATTTTCAAATCTTTTGGCGATGCGCCCGGAGGATTTAAGGAAGAGTTGCAGGAGATTTCCATTTCGGTAGGCGCTGAATATTGGTACAACAAACAATTTGCCCTGCGTGCCGGATATTTCCACGAAAACCAAAATAAAGGGAATCGTAAATTTTTTGGCGCTGGCGCCGGCTTAATGCTTAATGTATTTTCGCTCGACTTTTCTTACCTGATACCCATTATCAGAAATCACCCGATGGAAAACACGCTGCGGTTTACGCTGCAATTCGACATCGACGCTTTTGGCAAACAAAACAGGTTATGACCTTCAGAATAGGGCAAGGATTTGACGTACACGCACTGGCGCCTGGCGAAACACTATGGCTGGGCGGAGTATGGATTCCCCACTCAAAAGGAACAGTGGCACATTCCGATGGCGACGTTTTGATTCATGCTATTTGCGACGCTCTGCTGGGCGCCGCCAAACTGGGCGATATCGGTTCAAATTTCCCCGACACTTCCGGAGAATACAAAAATATTGACAGCAAAATTCTTTTGGCGCGTACCTGCGAAATGGTGCGAAAAAAAGGATACAAAATTGTAAATATCGATTCTACAATCTGTGTGCAACAACCCAAATTGCGCCCTTTCATTGATGAAATGGAAAAAACTCTTGCCCTGATAATGTCGGTGGATGTAAACAATATTTCCGTTAAGGCGACCACCACCGAAAGCTTGGGATTCGAAGGCCGCGAAGAAGGCGTCTCTGCAATGGCTGTCGCATTGGTAAATAGCAGTTTATAGCGAATTATTCGCAACTCCCAATCCCTACGTTGTTAACAGTCTGTTAATAACTTCGGTTGAAAACAGGTGCATTCTTACTACCTACAAAAGCTTGACAAATAGTAATTTGTATTGTATATTTGTTGTCATCAGGTGAGCGATAGAAGGCAGCTCCAAAAATAAGGAATGGAGAGGCGGCGCTTAAATGAGTCGCCAATCGTTCGGACGGGGAAACCCGCTTATAGGACGAGCCTTGAGTACGGAACCAGCGGATAAAACCCAAGGAACCGCAATCGGAGTTCACAAAACGTGTTCTTTAAACGATTGGCCGAAAGCGGTCGGATATAGAAGGAAGAAATTTTGAAAATTCCGGCGAAAGGGAAAAGTGCAAGCTGCTCCCGCTCGCAATTGCAGAGTAAAACCCCGGTTCGAAAAGCATTTGCCGCACAAGGCGCTTGGTCTGCGAAGCTTGCTTATATTGAAGCGATTCAATATGAAAAGGCGAACAGGCGTCTCGTATCTTTGCCTTAAACAGCAAATGAGAAAAGATCAGGGCTGAGAAATTCTGATTAAGTGAAGATGCAAATCGAAGCGAGAGAAGGATGAAGGCCGGCCGATTAACCGTAGCCTGACATTGCAGAAGATTCCGATCATATGTAATGAAGTGGGAACTATCTTACAAACAGGTAGTTCCCATTTGTGTTTTTGTGAATTTGCTTTTTATCGTTTCGAAATCTCTTCTATCAGCACATCCAAAATGCCCACGGCGCTTTTCTCCTGTGGAGTCATATTGATGCGCAGTTTTTCGATTTTGATATTTTTGCAGGGATGCACAACGTTGTATTGATCTTTGAAAGCTGAATAGAAATCGGTGACATAAATCGGGAAAACATTCCATTTTCCCTTTTCCATATATTCGAGATTCCATGCGGCAGGAATTTTTACGCCGCCGTTGTCGTCGTACCAATAGATACCGATGCTCTGTAAATTAAGCGGTTTTATCATTTCAATTTCAATCTGTTGCGGCTTGCCGGTTTGTGGCCAGCTTGTCCAGCGGTCGATGGATCGGTCGTAAGAATTTTTGGGTTTTTTCCCGTCGTAAACAGCCGATATTTTATCATTCTGATAAGTAAAGGACGCTTCCACCGATTTTATATTCTTGTTTTTCAGTAGCGCATCATCTTCAGCAACCATTTCCTTGTTAGCCGGAATCCATACCGACATGGCTGTGTCGCCGCGGTTGTCCCACAGGAAATAGGGTATCAGTTTCAATGTTTTGCGGATTCTCTTGTTGGGATGAGCCTTGGCTTGCAATGATATCTGCGGGATGTTCCCAAGCCTGTTTATACTGATTTTCGAAACGCTTGCTTTTTTCACATCATTTGAAGGAAGAAAGTAGCGTCCCACAGGAGCCTCGTTGTCGGTTGCCTCGGCGCAATATACCAGCGGCCCTCTTGTGACCGCCTTCCTGTTTCTGTTGGCTTCAACGCGTTGGTCGCAAACCGAAAAATGAACAGGCATAGGCAGCGACAGGTTGACAACATCGCCCTTTTGCCATTTTCCTTCCAGTGTGACAAAGCCGTTCTCTGTTGTTGTGGAAACACGAAAACCGTTTCGCCTGATGGAATAGGGCTGCATCTTGGAATTATCGCTGTAGCGGTATAGCTCTCCCGGCACAAATTGCGAAACCGCCCATGTGGGAATCCTGAGTTTTATGTTGAACTCCTGCCCTGCATTTTCGGGGATTATTTCTATCCGGATATTTTCGTCGAAGGGATAGTTTGTCTGTTGGCGTATTTCTACCTTACCGTCTTCCAAATCGATGACGGTTGAGTTGGAAGCGTAAAAAGTAAAATAGATGTCTTTTCCGCTGTGGGCGTACATCATCCCAGAAACCTGCGGAATCAGTCGCGCGATGTTGGTGGGGCAACATGCCGTGCCGAACCATGACGAGCGTCCTTTTTGGCCGTGGTTAAAATGTGTTTCACCATCAGTTTCCAACGGATTCACATAGAAAAACTTGTTGCCGTCGAGGTTGACGCCTGCCAGAGCATTGTTATACAGCGCCACTTCAGCGACGTCGATATATTTTGCATCTTTTTCGGCCAGAAACATACGATAGTTGAAAAAAACATTTCCCACGGCGGCGCATGTTTCGTTATAGGCGTTTTTGTTGGGTAATTCATATTCAGGACCGAAACCTTCAATTCCGTGAACAGCGCCTAATCCGCCGGTTATGTGCATGCGGGTATCAACGATGTTACGCCATATTTTATCCAGCGCCTCGCGATATTGCGGTGTTTCGCCGAGAGCGTCTACATCGGCCATCCCCGTGTAGAGATAGGCGGCCCTCACGGCGTGTCCCACAGCTTCGTCTTGCTGAGTCAGTGGCAGGTGTTGCTGGGCGTATTCGGGTGCCATGGTTCCTTCTCCCTCGGGGCGGTAGGTGGCGCCGCGTATTTCGAGGAATTTCCGCGCCATGTTCAGATAGAGATCGTTCCCTGTTTCGCGGTAAAGTTTGACCAATGCCAACTCGATTTCCTGATGTCCGGGAGCCTGCATCACTGGTTTACCATCATTATAATTGGGGTCGCCTTCGAAAAAAACTTTGTTGATATGGCGGGCGTTTTTTTCGGCTATTGACAGCCATTTCTCTTTGCCTGTCGCCTGATGATAGGCAACGGCGGCTTCATACATGTGTCCCATGTTGTAGAGTTCATGGCTGTGCACCACCCACGAATAAGGTTTGTCGCCCATGCCCGCGCTGCCCCAATGCTCGTGATTCTGCGAAACACCGGTGATATGCGCTTCGTAGAGATAGCCGTCGTTTTGCTGCGCTTCGGCGATGATGTCGATAATGTCATCCAGTTGTTTTTCCAACGCAGGGTCTCTTTTTAACTGGAGCAGGTAGGCGGCGCCTTCCATCACCTTGTATAAATCGGAAGCGATATACCGGTGGGGAAAAGGCAAATCGGTGGTGTCGCCATCAAGATATTTGGCAGTTTTGCGTAGGTTATCGACCGCCGGCAGGGTTTTCCCCAGCGCAAAAGGCACCAGAGTTTCCGCCTGTGTTTGCAGCCGCGGCAGCCAGAAATTGTCTTCCAGCATGACTTGGTTGAAAGGTACAGGCGTTAATATTTCGTTTTTCTGCGCGTTCAGCTTCGTGGTTAACAAAATCGAAAATAAAATTAGAATGACGGCGTAATTCTGGAATTTCATATATTCATAGATTGATTTACAGGCAAAGGTATGGTTTTTTAGTTTTTGCGGAAACATGCCGCTATGTTTGATTCGTATGCCACTGCTTATTTTCCCCGTCCGTGAAATACATTTATAATGGTATAAATTAGTATTTTAAAATCGATATAAAGCGACATATTTTTCAGGTACATCATATCGTAGGGCAGCCGTTCGAGCATTTCGTCTATATTGGAGGCGTAGCCGTATTTCACCTGTCCCCACGAGGTGATTCCCGGCCTGATTTTATGCAGAAGCCTGTAATGCGGCGCTTTCCTCACAATCTGACGTATATAAAATTCCCTTTCGGGGCGCGGGCCGACCAATGACATATCGCCTTTGATGACATTAAAAAACTGGGGAATTTCGTCCAAATGGGTTTTTCGGATAAACCTTCCGACGGGTGTGATGCGTGTGTCGTTTTTGTTGGACAGTGCAGGGCCGTCGGGCTCCGAGCATTCGACC
>WRIQ01000055.1 GCA_009782655.1 Prolixibacteraceae bacterium | reverse complement strand
CAGGGTTATAATCCGGTTTCCCATATTCCAGTTCCGAAAAAATCGCAGCTTGTTCTTTCATCGACTCAAGCATTTTTTCGTCCACTTCTATTTTTTGTCCCATAGCCGACATGCTGCCTTTCTGCCCGTCAAAAACCTGTTTTTGGATTACATTTCCACCCATGCTGATGGTATTAATAAACTTCCCGCCAGATTTTATTTCAACCATATCCAGATTCATTCCCTGCATGGATGTCGACATTTTCATGGTTATATCTTTGACGCTTTCGAGTTTCGCACGTCCGCCCAATGCGTCGATAAATTTTTCCAACACTTTTTGGGCGGTCATGCCTGCCGGAATTTCGGCGCCGCTCTCTTTCAGCGGCCTTCCGTAAGCGTCGAAATATTTTATATCTTCATTTTTGCTGAACTTTTTCAGCAGGGGCGTTACCTCGTCTTTGTTGCCCACCACCACTATCCAACTGTTTTCAGGCCTGATATATTTTTTCGCCATATCGCGCACGTCGGAAGCGGTCACGGTTGCCAGCTTTTCCAGATAGGTTTTGTAGTAATCTTTCGGGAGTTTATAGCGTTCGATATTGAGGGCAAAATTGGCGATAGTGCGGGGACTTTCCAGCGAGCGGGCAAAGTTGCCGTTCATATAATTTTTGACCAAATCCAATGATTTCTGATCCACATTTTCGTCCACCATGCGTTTCATCTCGTAGAGGATTTCCACCACGGCGCTATCGGTGACATTGGTTCTCACTTCGGTACGTGCGCTAAAGTTGCCAACTAACTTGTTGGAATTGAGCGATGAATGTGCGCCGTAGGTATATGCTTTATCCTCGCGAAGGTTTTGCATCAGACGGCCGGCAAAAACGCCGCCGCCCAAGATACCGTTTGTAACATCCGCTTTTATGGCGTCGGGATCGCCGGGCTTCAGAACAACGGGATAGGTAATGTTTATAACACTTTGTACGGCGCCGTCGCGATTGGCAACTGCCACGGAATTGGCGGCGGGAGCTGTCGGCACAGGATAGTTATGGACAGGAACGTTGCCCTGTTTCCAATCGCTAAAATATTTTTCAACCAGCTTTTTAGCTTCGGCATTTGTAATATCCCCCACCACCACGAGATAGGCTACATTGGGCTTGAAAAAGGTGTTATAATAATTCACCAGCATGTCGCGGGTAATATTTTTCAGCGATTCTTTGGTTTCCACTTCGCCGTATGGATGTTGTGTTCCATAGCGGACAACGGTAGAAATATTGTTGGCAATGGAGTTGGCGTCGCTTTCGTTGACCGTCAATCCTGAGATGTATTGTTCCACGGTTTTATCGAGTTCTTCTTGCGGAAACACAGGATTGTAAAGCACGTCGGCCATGAGTTCCAGCAATTTTTCCTTGTGTTTCGACAGCGAAGCGCCATAAATTCCCGTTGAATAGGTACTCAGCGAAGCGCCCATAAAATCTACCTGCTCGTCTATCTCCTGTTTTGTTCTGTTGGTAGTTCCTGCTCGCATCAGTTGTCCGGCAATACCTACATAACCGGCCGCATTTTTCTCCTGAACGGGATCTATGTCAAGCGTCAGTTGCCATGTGATAGTTGGTGTTTTATGGTTTGCAACCACAATTACTTTCAATCCGTTGGGCAGCGCGAAAGTTTCATAATCGCCGATGTTGATTGTCGGCGCGGGCCCCGGTTTGGGCGGTGTACTTCTGTCGAGTTGCGCTTTGCTCACTGTCGATGCACAAAGAAATATAATTAAGTATAATACTATTTTATTCATGATATTCAGTTTTTTATTCATTTTCAACATAAAAAATTCAATTTCAACAACCGTTTATTCCTGCGGCTTGGGCATGTAATAAAGCACTACTCTGTTTTCGGGTTTGAAATATTCGCGGGCGGCTTTCCTGATATCTTCCCTGGACACCGACAGGTATTCTTCGAGAGCGTTGTTGATCATATCGGCATTTTTGTGGAAAGTGTAAAATTCTGCCAGCATGGTTGCACGGTTGGCAATTGTGGATTGGTTATTAACCCACCTGTTTTCGTATTGGTTTTTCAGTTTTTCCATTTCTTTTTCCGAAATCAATTCCGTTCTTACTTTGTCGAGTTCTTTGTCCATGGCGTCTTTGAGCGTTTCAATATCGACGCCCACTTGCGGGATGGCAAAGATGATGGTCAGTCCGGGATGTTCGAGTCCCAATGGGATAGCGGCCACCTGCAATGCCAACCTCTGCTCGTCGACCAGCGAACGGTAGAGGCGGCTGCTATGTCCCTGCGAAAGCAGAGAACTCAACATCTCAACGGCGTAGTAGTCTTCAGCGCCCTCGCCGGGGATATGATATCCCAGTACCAGCGCCGGCAACTGTATATTGTCGTATGTGGTGCTGTGCACTTCGGCGGTCTGCTTCGGTTCGTTGTGCTGTGGACGGCGAACATTCACGGCTCCCATGGGAATATCGCTGAAATATTTGTCGACCAGCTTTTTGGTTTCGTCGATTTTAATGTCGCCAGAGATGACCAATACCGCATTGTTGGGAACATAAAACATATCGTGAAACTCTCTAAATTCATTGTCTTTGGCATTGCGGATATGTTCATCGGCGCCCAGCACATCCCAGCGATAGGGATGCTGTTTGTAGGCCAGTTTGAGCGTTTCGGTGAGTAGCCGTCCGTATGGCTGGTTGTCGCGCGACTGTTTCATTTCTTCGGTGACAACGCCTTTTTGCGTGGCGATGCCAACTGAGTCAACGCGGGCATGCAGCAACCTTTCCGACTCGAGCCATAAGCCCAGTTCAAGTTGATTCGATGGCAACATCTCGTAATAGTAGGTAATATCGTTGGAGGTATAAGCATTCAGCGACCCGCCCGCTTCTTCCACATAACGCGAGTATTCACCTCTGCCGATATTTTTGGTTCCTTCAAACATAAGATGCTCAAAAAAATGGGCAAAACCCGTCCGCTCAGGAACTTCATTTTTGGAACCTACATGATACATAATGCTTACAACCACATTAGGCGTCGTGTTATCGGGCTGCAATATGACATGCAATCCGTTTTTAAGATCATATTCGGTAAATTCAACTTTACCCGACTGCGCCCATACAGGCATTGATACGGCTATCGCAAAAGCCGTAAAAATCAATCCAAATTGTTTGCTCATTGTATAAATATTTAGTGTCTGATTTTTATAATTTTGCATACAAATGTAACAACTTTACAGCTAATTAAATTATGACATAAACAGGTATTTCCTGAAAATCAGTATAAATTGTCACCCAACGATATTTGTATAAAAAAAAGCGTTTTGTTACAGTTTCCTGAGAAAAAACGATTTTGACATTGACAACAATGATATTTCGATAAATATTTCTTATCGCTGCTACCGCCGAAAATGGAATTCCTGTGGGGAAAATGGTTTCTAACTGAAAATATCTTTGAATATTTCCGAAGATTTCAATCCCGAAATGTTATTGAAATGTTGATGATAAAAGGTGAGAATGTTGCCAAGCAGTTGATTTCTTTTTTCGCCTGGATATTTGAACGTGTGAATCTCGCAGATGTTTGTCAGCAGCATTTTCCTGAACATTCCCGCCATCTCAGGATTCATAAACCGTGAATGAGCAGGCTCACTGGCCACAAAAATTCCCTTTTGCATGTCTAACCATTCGCCGCCGGCATTCTCAATATCGGGCATTACTCCCAGAAAATCGGTGAGATGCGCCAAAAGCCAGATATGAAAACAGGCGGCTCCTTCGCACATTTCGTCGAAAGCGATTAGCGCATTTTCCACAAAATGAAAAAGCGGCTGGTCGCTGCCCTCTTCCCTGAGAATGCTGCCCATAAATTCGGCGATAAAAATTGCCTGCGTGGTTTTTATTACCTGAAAAGGAATTGATTTATAGGGATATACATTTCGGGCTTCTTTGATGCGCTGTAAATTGCGACCGCTTTTCTGCCACGCCTCAATTTCGAGTATGAACAACGGCTGAAACAGTCCTGCTTTATTCTTCGATTTGGAGGTTCGCGAAAGGGTATGCAGATAGGATTGCCGCCCGAATTTATCGGTATATATATTGACAATAAGGTTATTATCGCCATATTTTATTGTATTCAATACTATCCCTCTGATTTTTTCTAGCACCGAAGAATGGCTTTACCGGTTTATTTTATAAACAAAAGTTTTATTACATGCGATTTGTCGCCTTTCGAATCGGCGGCCAGAATGAGGTACACGCCTGTGCTGACGCGGTTGCCTTTCAGGTTTTTGCCATCCCACTCGGCTCTGCTTCCCGTCGATTTCGTTTTATATACCAAATTGCCGGCGACATCGGTAATTTTCACATCCGAATTCATCATCAGCCCCTCGATTACAATGGGGCCGCTGTAGGTTTCGCGCACTGGATTGGGATATACATACATGCCGGAAAAACTGTTTCCGCCCTGCGGCGCATCGCCCTGATAGGAAATCAGCCCTTTGCCGGTGCCAATAAACAGTTCTCCGGTATTGGGATTTTGAGCAAGACACAAAATATTGTCCGAATATAACGGGCTGTTTTCCGTCGTGAAATGGAGCAGCTCTTCGTCGCCATTTGCAGACACAAGATACAGACCCGATTTTTCGGTGCCAATCCATTTCCTGTTGGCGCCATCCACCAGCAACGCCGTAATGATTTCGTTTGCCAGCAAAGGATTATAAAAGCCACTATTGGCGTCTGCATTGGGCTGGCTGGCATAATCGAAATCGCTCCAAATGATTGAGGAATTTGCATAAACAGCGACGCCTTTCGATGTGCCAACCCATATTTTGCCGTCCAAATCTTCGACAATGGAATAAACATCGTTCATTTCGTTGATAACTTCCTCAGACCCGTTGCTGTAATAGGAGGCTACCGACAGGTGTTTTTGCTTCGACAAATCGCTGTTCACCACCATTATATTGTTGCCGCGCGGAATGATAATCAATTTATCGTTGTTTCGTGTATTGATAATTCCGCCAACTTGATAGTTGAAACCACTGACTTCCAGTAGATAAGATGCCCATTCGCCCGACGGCGACAAAGAATGGAGAATTTTCGACGACTGCGCATTTGTCACCCACAAAGTCCCTTTGTTGTCGAAAACGATGCCTCCGATGCGCGTATACGGGTCTTCGGGCTGATCGGGCAAAGCGGTTTCCAGCGGGCTGTTTGAGTGGTCGTAGCGATTCACAAATTTGTTGCCTCTAAATTCGAGGATGCCACCACCCCAACTTGCGGCAACGATATGTTCCGGATCGGTGGGGTCCACAGCTACCTGAACGATATCATAAAATCCTGTCATTTCGGGGAAAGCGGCTTCGCTGAAGAGCGTCCATTTTTCGTTGCCACAGGACTGAAAAGCAGGCCGCCGATGTTGATTGTTCCATATATTTGTACGCCCCCCCATGGTCGTCCACAATGTATTATTTGCAAAAGTCATCGAAAAGATATTATTGCTGTATGGCCCTACCGGAATATTCTGCTCAAACATTTCTCCTGTCAGGCGTATCAGCCCCGAAGTTTCGTCGGCAATCCAAACAGAGCCGTTTTTATCGATCAACGACGACCTCGGTAATATGGAACTTATGTTGCTCCCATTGAGATTGTAGTTTTGTATTCTGCCGATGAGTTCTTTCTTCGTATTGAATATCATCACCGAAGTTTGTCCGGGCGCCACCAGATATTCGCCCGACGCCGAAACCTGAAAATCTTTTACAAAGCCTATGCTGTTCAATGTCCTCGACCAGTTTCCGTTTTTCAGTTCATACACTTCATCGCCCGACCACTGATCGAGTGTGAAAACGGCATGTATATTTCCATCGAAAGTAGCCAGAAAACTGAATTTGGAATTTATCCGCGACCCTAAATCTTCAATACGCCAATTCCTGAAATCTTGAAGGTTGGAATTCAGGGCAGCGCTCAGCACACCGTTATGCGTGGCTGCATACATCCTGTCGGCGGCAGGTTCTACGTCAAAAACAGCCAGTTGCGTTCCCGCATCTCCGATGATACAGGTTTCCTTAATTTCACGGCGGCTCAAATTCAAGACTACAATTCCAAATCCGCAGGCAAGAAAAGCATCGTCGCCGCTGACCGTGATATTATGAATGACCTTTTCGCCGCTAAAATTTTTCCGCTTTATGTCGGTCATGTTGACAATCCGGTTTTCGTATACCAAATCGATATTGGCGTCGGTGTAGGCAACAATCAGGCATTTGTGTTTTTCACTGTAGGCAATGGACTGCACTTCAACACCCGACAAGCCATCTTTTATCGTCATTTTTATCAGGCTGTTATCTTCTTGATCGAAATAGAAGAGGCCGCCGCCGGTGACGCAGTAAATTTTGCCGCCGCCTTCCACCACCTTACGGGCGCTACCATACGAAAGGTAGTCGCGCCACTTGGACAAAGCGCTCTGCGAAAAAACCGAAAGGGTTACTAAGCACATGAGAACAACCAACAACAGCCTGCGCATATTCCCAAACTGCTTATTGTCAGCCATAAAACTTAGTCCGAGTTCCTGATTCTCTTTTTCTGAAATATTTAACAAATTCACTTTTGGTCGTCTTTGATAGTTTGTCACTCAATTTCTCGTTGCCGACGCAAGAATTTTTACAGCGTCGAATCGCTCATCAATCTTCATATTTTACAAAACCTACCCCGTCCTTGAGGTATCCAATGTATGTTCGATGTTACATTTCTCCGGAAATTTACATCTGCAAATATAGAAATTTATTTCACAGTCCACATGTTGAGGAACCCTGTACATAACTCTGTATCATAACTTTTTAAAATTATCATTTAAAAGGAAATCGACCAGCTTTCGGGTTGCTCTCGCCCTGTGGCTTATTTTGTTTTTCTCGTCCAGCGGCATTTCGGCAAAGGAAAAATTGCTTTCGCAGGGCTGAAAAACCGGATCGTAGCCAAATCCTTCGCGCCCACGCCTTTCGCGCAATATCTCCCCGCAAACATCACCCTCGAAATGGGTTTCAACGCCGTTTATAATCAAAGAAATAACAGTTCTAAAACGCGCTTTCCTGTTATTTATTTTATCCATTTTCGAAAGCGCTTTTTCAATGTTG
>WRIQ01000054.1 GCA_009782655.1 Prolixibacteraceae bacterium | reverse complement strand
TGGCCTGTTCGATGGCCTCATTTTTAGGCGTGGAGAGAACTATTGCCCGAATCAACAACTCGGAATATCTGAAAGAACCCTATCGCGAAAAACTCCGCAACATGGGAATTCACGAATTGATATATCCTGAAAACTTGGTATCGAAAGAGATAGTTTCGTCGGTGAAGTTGACGGGAACAAGGCAAATGGTTGAGTTCTCGGGCGGAAGGCTTGTCCTTTTTGCCATAAAAATCAGGAGTAACGCCCCCATTTTAAATCAAGCGCTTGAAGAATTTTCGAAACATACGAGTAACATTTTTGCCGTTGCCATAAAGCGCAATAACGTCACTATTATTCCTGCAGGGAAAGATGTAATTCAGGATGGCGATATTGTATATTTCACAACTACGCGCATGGCGTATAAACAGATTTTTGAACTGACAGGCAATGAGTTACACGAAATAAAGAACATTATGTTTCTGGGAGGAAGCCGCATCGCGCAACGTTCCATCGAACGGCTCGGCGACCAATACCGGATCAAAGTGGTTGAATCGGACAAACAAAAATGCGAAAAACTTGCCGACAGATTTGAAAACATACTGGTTATTAACGGAGACGGGCATAATCTTGAAATGTTGAGAGACGAAGGGCTCGACAAGATGGACGCTTTCATTGCCACAACCGGTAGCTCGGAATTAAATATTTTGGCGTGCCACCTTGCCAAGGAGAGCGGCGTGAAAAGAACAGTGGCCGAAGTTGAGAATTTCGATTTTATGAGCTTGGCCGAAGAGATGGACATAGGGATGGTTATCAATAAAAAGCTGACGGCGGCAAGCTACATCTTCCGGTTTACGCTCAATGCCGAAATATCGACTGTTAAGTGCCTCAATGCTTCGGATGCCGAAGTTTTCGAATTTATAGTCAAGCCCGGCGCACGTATTACACAAAAGCAGGTGAAGGATATGGATTTCCCCCGCGAAGCGAAAATCGGCGGCGTCGTACGCGATAATCAGGCTTTCATCGTAGATGGAAACACGCAAATTAAGGAAGGCGACAGGGTCGTAATTTTTACGTTGCCCGAAGGAATAAAAAAACTGGAGAAATTTTTCAAATAAAATCGTGTGATGCGCGGCGGCAATTTTTTATATGATGGAATGTCCGTAAACGGCTTATCGTTGGGAAGATGAACATAAAAATTATTTTCAGGATTCTGGGATTGTTATTGGTTATCGAAGGATTGTCGATGTTGCTGGCGCTTGTTATTTCGCTGATATACAGTGGTAGCGATGTCCCTGCTTTCATCTTCTCTTCTTTGATATGTATTGTCCCCGGCGTGATCATTGTTTTGCTCACAAACAAAGCCAGTAAAAATATTTCGAAACGCGAGGGATTTCTTATTGTCACGCTGGTTTGGATTATTTTTTCACTTTTCGGCTCGTTGCCCTATGTGCTAAGCGGAGCCATTCCCAATTTCACCAACGCCTTTTTCGAAACCATGTCGGGTTTTAGCACAACGGGAGCTACGATTCTTGAGGACGTCGAAACGTTGGCCCACGGGATTTTATTTTGGCGCAGCCTGACGCAATGGCTTGGGGGTATGGGAATTATCGTCTTGTCGCTTTCGCTGTTGCCACTCTTTGGCATTGGCGGCATGCAGCTTTTTGTTGCCGAAGTTCCGGGCCCCGTACCCGATAAAGTCAGCCCCAAGGTGGCGCAAACAGCCCGTGTATTCTGGGTGATTTACCTTTCGTTTACCCTTGCCGAAACGGCTTTGCTCATCTTGGGTGGCATGTCGTTGTTCGACGCTATTTGCCACGCTTTCACCACCATGGGAAGCGGTGGTTTTTCCACCAAACAAGCAAGTGTCGCCTACTGGGATTCGCCGTTCATTCATTATGTGATTATCCTGTTTATGATAATTGCAGGCACCAATTTTACGCTGATTTTCAACTTCCTCAGAGGCAGGTTTTCAAAACTTTATGGCAATGAGGAGTTTCAATATTACATTATTTTTATTGCCGGCTTTTCGATGTTGATATTCATTGGATTGCTGATTACTACATCGTTGGGAGTCGAGGAGGCGTTTCGCACTTCGTTGTTTCAGGTAGCGTCCATTATTTCAACCACAGGGTTTGTGACGTCCGATTATGTGCAATGGACGCCGGTACTCACGCTGCTCATTTTCTGTTTATATTTTTTTGGTGGCTCCACGGGTTCCACCGGTGGAGGTGTGAAAATTATGCGTGTGGTTCTTTTGCTCAAAAACAGTTATTATGAACTGAAGCGGCTGCTGCATCCCAATGCCGTGATTCCCGTAAGGTTTAACAACCGTTCGGTGGATTATAAAATCATGCTGAATGTGCTTGCTTTTTTCGTCTTTTTTGTGTTGGTCTTTTTTGTGAGCTCCATCATTTTTATGATTTTCGAACCCGATTTTGAAACCAGCGTCGGCGCCGTGGCTTCTGCGCTGGGTAATGTGGGCCCCGGCTTGGGAACAGTGGGTCCCAGCGAAACATTTGTTGAAATTCATCACGCAGGGAAATGGTTTCTTTCTTTTCTGATGTTGTTAGGGCGTCTGGAACTTTTCACTGTGCTGGTTCTTTTCACGCCTTCGTTTTGGAAACGGTAAAGAGGAGAGAGGGTCAAACTATCAAATCGGCTTTTCCCTGCCTGATTATTTCCGGTTCGTCGGCCGTGAAGTCAACAATCGTGGACGCAAGTAATTCGCCGTACCCGCCGTCAATAACCACATCAACAACATCCTGAAATTTTTCATAAATTAATTCCGGATCGGTGGTGTATTCCAAAATCTCATCTTCATCGTGTACCGAAGTTGAGACGATGGGATTTCCCATTTCTTTCACAATTTCGCGGATGATGTTGTTGTCGGGAATGCGAATGCCGACGGTTTTCTTTTTGCCTTTGAAATATTTGGGTACGTTGCTGCTTGCTTCAAAGATAAAGGTAAATGGCCCCGGAACATTTTTCTTGATGATTTTGAAAGCGTGGTTCGATATGGGTTTGCTGTAAAACGATAGTTGCCCGAGGTCGGCGCAGATAAACGAAAAGTTGGCACGTTCGATTTTTATGCCCTTGATGCGGGCTACTTTTTCAACCGCTTTGGCGTTTGTGATGTCGCAACCCAATCCGTAAACCGTATCGGTGGGATAAACGATGACGCCTCCCCGCCTCAAAATATCAACAATCATACGAATATGTTTTTCATTAGGGTTCTCGTTATACAACTTTACTAACATTGCTCGAATTTTCGGGCAAAATTATAAAAAAGTGCACAGGAAGCGTTGTTTTTTGCTATTTTTCAAAATGATACAGGAAAGTTGCTGTGCAATCGTATGCCGGTTTTTTCTCGCCTTCGATTTCCATGACAGCTTTTACCTGTGTTTTTGTGATGCCCCTGAGGTTGAGCGCCGAGACCAGCGAAAATTTGCACCGGACACGGCTTTCAACCGGAACAGCTTGATTAAAACGCAGATTCTCAAGCCCATAGTTAACAACCAATTTCACATTTTGTACTTCAACCGTATCGAACCAAAAGTGGGTAAGCAGCGACAGTGTAAGATAGCCGTGGGCGATGGTTTTCCCGAAAGGCGATTCGGTGGCGGCGCGTTGGGCGTCCACATGTATCCATTGATGATCCATGGTCGCATCGGCAAATTTATTAACCTGATCCTGCGTAATGGTCATGTAATCAGAGATTCCTATTATTTCCCCCGTTAAATTTTCAAAGTCGGCGTGATTCCGGATTATTCGTTTTTCCATTGTTATCGTTTATTTTGGTTGCAAAAGTATACCATTTTTTTATGTTTACTTACATGATTGCGCATGTTCGCATTTTTGTGAAATAATAAAACCCATCGAGTGTCGAATATGTGAACAGATGATTCGAAAAAACAGATATTCGACGGTTACGCCATAAATGACTATTTTTGTCGGCACAAAGGGATCGGCATCGACAGCCTTTTCTTTTCAAAACTTGGATAAATGGAGATTAAACAAATAGGAAAATCACAAATGATAAAACTTGCAAGCTTTTTTCGGGCAACTACTTTTTTAGCCATTGTGTCCATTTTTTTGTGGTCTACGGCCTTTTCGGTGGTTAAAATAGGTCTGCAATACCACACGCCGCTGCAATTTGCCGGCTTAAGGTTTGCCATTGCCGGACTTCTTGTTTTCATTTTCTTGGGAAAACCGCTTTTCTTTTTCCGGCAGGTCAGGCAACATTGGCAATTTGTGTTGCTCATTTCGGTGTTGCAGGTGAGCGGGCAATATGCGCTTTTTTATCTCGGTTTGAATCTTATTCCGGGCTCTTTGGGCGCACTGATAATTGGCTCTTCGCCTCTTTTTGTGGCTTTGATCGCCCATTTTCATATCAGCAACGACAAGCTTACGCCCATGAAAATAAGCAGTTTCATCATTGGAATATTCGGAATTGCAATTATTGCGGTCGGAAGGCAAAGAATGGAATTCGGCGGCCGCCTCGAATGGCTGGGTATTTTATTGTTGTTGGGCAACAATATTTTATCGGGTTATTCAAATGTTCTGGTCTTCAAAGGGAAGAAAAAAATTCATCCGGTTGTTCTCAGCTCTTCATCGCTGTTCAGCGGCGGATTGGCGCTGTTCCTGATTTCGCTTTTCTTCGAAGGGCTTCCGCATCATTCGTTTCCGACTTCGTACTATTTGTCGTTGGGTTGGCTGAGTTTTTTGTCTGCGGTAGCCGTATCCATCTGGTTCTCACTTCTGTCGCGGCCGGGTACGCAGGTCTCAACGCTCAACACGTGGAAATTCCTCATTCCTGTTTTGGGAGCCGTCCTGAGTTGGATACTAATCCCCAATGAACATCCCGATATGCTGCAAATTTTGGCTATGCTCATTATTGCGCTGGCGCTGATACTACTGAACAGCGGGAAAAAGTGAGCTGCCTGACTTTTCGCTATACCCGTTAGCAACAATAAGGAAGAGGCGTTAATTTCGGTTAATATTAAAAATTAGTGCAATTTGCAGCGCAGATGTTTGATAAATAGCAATTTATTTCTACTTTTGCGCCACAAAAAATTTTAAGTGTTTAATTTTTAAATTGATGTCAAAATGATGAATCAGTATGAGGCCGTTTTCATTGTTACTCCCGTTTTATCTGAGCCACAGGTAAAGGAAACGGTAAAAAAATTCAAGGACATCGTCGCCGATAATGGCGGGGAGATGATCCACGAAGAGGACTGGGGCATGAAAAAGCTGGCTTACCCAATCCAAAAGAAATCCACGGGTTTCTATAATCTTTTCGAATTTATGGCCAAACCGACCTTTATCGAAAGGTTAGAAACCGAATTCAGACGCGATGAAAAAATCATCCGCTTTCTCACGGTAAAACTCGACAAGCACGCTATTGAGTATAGCCAGAAAAGAAAAAATTTACAAAAGGAGAAAAAAGAAAAGGAGGCATAAGTTATGACAACCGGTTCAAGTGAAATCAGATATTTAACCCCGCCATCGGTCGAAATCAAAAAGAAAAAATATTGCCGCTTCAAAAAGCTGGGCATCAAGTATGTCGATTACAAAGATCCGGAGTTTTTGAAAAAATTCCTTAACGAGCAGGGGAAGATCCTCCCGCGCCGTTTGACCGGAACATCGCAGAAATTCCAGAAAAAAGTGGCCCAGGCGGTCAAGCGTGCGCGTCATCTCGCCCTGCTGCCGTTCGTAACCGACATGATGAAATAAGCAAGGAGGAAGATTATGGAAGTGATACTTTTGAAAGACGTGGAGAAACTGGGTTACAAGAACGACGTGGTGAGCGTCAAGCCCGGTTATGCAAATAATTTCCTCATTCCGCAAGGGTTTGCCAAAGCGGCGACAGCATCGGCGAAAAAAGTGTTGGCCGAGAACCTGCGCCAGCAGTCGCACAAAGAGGCAAAGCTCGTTGGCGATGCAGAAGCGATGGCAGGACGGTTGAGCGCGATCGCACTGGTGATCCCGATGAAAGCCGAGGAAGGAAAGATATTCGGTTCGGTGACTTCGACCATATTGGCGGAAGCACTGGCAGAGAAGGGCGTAGAGGTCGATCGCCGCAACATCACGGTCGAACCGGTGAAGACGCTCGGCGAGTACGAGGCCGTAGTGAAACTATATAAGACGATCGTCGCTCCGGTGCGGTTCACTGTGATCGCGGAAGAGTAAGAACGACGTCGTTTTACACACTAAAAAGCCCTGCATAACTTACGTTATGCAGGGCTTTTATCATGGTACGCATGCGTGTTTCCTAAATTCTTTGTCATTACGGCCTCCGAGCCGCAATCTCAAAACAGATGCGAGATTGCGCGGGTCAAACCCGCGATGACACATACACGTGTTTATCCGGCAGGCCGGATAAACACGTGCGTTAATCACCTTGTCTCTTTGTACGTCACATCGACGACACGGCCTAAACCGGAGTAGGAGCGGAAGAGCGTGGCGGGACGGTCGGTCGCGGTAGCGATGTCGAACATACGCACGTTGCCCGAAAGTTCTGCATCCGGCGAATGGCTGCCGACGATCAGACGGTACTGCATGGCGGCGCTTCCGGCGGGCTTGCTATATACATCCAGCCCGAAAACGTTGAATTTCAGCATGGTTATCTGCTCGCCCGCCAATCGCGAAACTTCCGCTTCGCCTTCGCCCAACACAAAAGGCAGCGCTCGGCATGTCCGGGTCACCATATCGTATTGGTAAACAGTGTCGCCGACGGCGTAGAACAGATGCCAGAGCGTCGGGTGGATGGCGAAGGCCGTAGCCTGTTCGATCTGCGGGGCATCGAGCTGATGGTAATAGGCCGGCAGTTGCGACAGCGCGAAAGAGCCTTGCGCCCTCATGCCGTAGAGCCAGTACTTCCCGGTTACGGGGTCTTCGAGGATGGCGAACGTAACGCCGCCGTCCTGCAATCCTGCGTTCATATATACGAACTTGCGCCCGGTGTTGAAACTGAACGCCGTTTCGGGCGCAGTGGGCAGGCGCACACCGCGCAGGTTCGATGTGAGCTGCACGAACCTCAGGTTGGTCTGGTCATAAAGCAGTATCGTCGGGTCGTACATATATGCGCTTTTGGGCATTCCGATGCGCGGTGCGGCGCGGAAG
>WRIQ01000053.1 GCA_009782655.1 Prolixibacteraceae bacterium | reverse complement strand
GGTTGTACTGCATGGGACTGTTGGAAATAATTTTTATCGCCGTCGGACTGTCACTGGACGCGTTTGCCGTTTCTATAACGCTCGGTCTGTCCGTAAAGAAACCGAAAACGGTACAGTACCTTATTCCCGGAATCTATTTCGGTTTTTTTCAGGCGCTCATGCCCCTTATCGGCTATTTTACCGGAACGCTCTTTGCACACAAGTTTGACGAAGTTGAACATTGGGTGGCTTTTGCGCTTCTCGCCGTTATCGGCGGTAAAATGATAAAGGAAAGCTTTTCACCAAACGAAGAAAAAATCAAAAAAAATTCGTTCCAGTTGATAAAGATGTTATTATTGGCGAAGGTACTCGCATCGGGTCGAATGTGACCATCATGCCGGGAACGCGCATCGGTAAAAATTGCAAGATTTTCCCGGGAGCTGTTATTGGCGCCATCCCACAGGATTTGAAGTTCAAGGGAGAATATACGACCGTTGAAATAGGGGACAACACAACAATACGCGAATTTGTCACCGTGAACCGCGGCACCATTGCCAAAGGAAAAACAAAGGTAGGCAGCAATTGTTTGTTGATGGCTTATGTGCATATAGCGCACGATTGTGTTGTGGGAAACAACGTTATTCTTGTTAACAATTCGCAGCTTGCCGGCGAAGTAGTGGTCGACGATTACGCTATTCTGGCGGGACTGGTTGCCGTTCATCAGTTTGTGCGTGTGGGTTCGCATGTTATGATTGCCGGCGGCTCACTGGTGCGCAAGGATGTGCCTCCTTTCATAAAAGCCGGACGCGAACCGTTGGCTTACGTGGGCATCAATTCCATTGGACTGCGCCGACGCAGTTTCAACAACGAAAAAATCAGGGAAATTCAGGATATCTACCGGTGTATTTATCAGAAAGGACTGAATACCTCGCAAGCTGTGGAATTTATCGAAGCCGACATGCCTGCCTCTCCCGAACGCGACGAAATTCTGCTCTTCATCAAAGATTCGAAACGCGGAATCATCCGTGGATATTTTCCGGATTAGAGATTCGGTTCTCGAAAAAATTATTACCTGAACTTCTAAAATTAGCGCGATGGATGACAGGCGACGAATCTTGCCGGTTTCCACGACATCGCCTGACGACGGCAAAATAGATGGCGGCAGTTTTGTTTACCGGAATCTTAGCTTCTGCCTCGGCTTGGGGCAAATCACTGAATGAAAAAAGAAAATTGCTACCTTTGCGCACAAATTTTATTCATTATAAACGCTATTGACGTCATGGAGTATAAATTTTGGGAGATAGAGCCGAAATGGCAGACATACTGGGAGAAAAACAAAACCTTCCGCGCCGAAAACGACTTTTCAAAACAGAAATATTACATCCTCGACATGTTTCCTTATCCTTCGGGAGCGGGCTTGCATGTGGGGCACCCCGAGGGATACACCGCCACCGACATCCTGAGCCGCTACAAGCGCATGAAAGGGCTCAACGTATTGCACCCGATGGGATGGGATGCTTACGGGCTACCGGCCGAGCAGTACGCCATGCAAACGGGAACCCATCCGGCTATCACCACAAAAATCAACTGCGACACCTTCCGCAGGCAGATTAAGTCGTTGGGACTCAGTTATGACTGGGACAGGGAAATTAACACTACCGATCCCTGCTACCTGAAATGGACACAATGGATTTTCATTAAACTTTACGATACGTGGTTTGATGAAGAAGCGCAGAAAGGACGCCCCATAAGCGAGCTACCCATTCCTGAGGAGATTGAAAAACAGGGCGATATAGCCGTGAAAGGATATGTCTCAGGGAAACGACTGGCATATTACGACAATGCGCAGGTTTGGTGGTGTCCCACATGCCGAACGGTTTGTGCCAACGAAGAGGTACTCAACGACGGTACGCATGAAAAATGCACCAATCCCGTAGTTCGTAAATATCTGAAACAATGGTTGCTTCGGATTCCGCTTTATGCCGAAAGGCTGCTGGAAAGCCTCGAAACCCTCGATTGGCCGGAAGGCATCAAAGATATGCAGCGCAACTGGATTGGCAAATCGCATGGCGCCGAAGTCGATTTCGTTGTTGCCGGAACCGACGTGAACTTGCGGGTTTACACCACGCGCCCTGACACGCTGTTTGGCGCCACTTACATGGTTGTCTCTCCCGAACATCCGTTGCTCGACACGCTGGTAACGGAGGAAAACCGGCAGAACACCGATGCGTATATATATGCCGCCTCGCTGAAATCGGATTTGGACAGAACCGAATTGGCAAAAGAAAAAACAGGCGTTTTCACTGGCCGCTATGCCGTGAATCCCGTAACCGGAAAAAACATTCCCATATGGGTCGCCGACTATGTGCTGATGGGCTACGGAACTGGCGCCATTATGGCAGTTCCCGCGCACGATTTCAGGGATTTTGATTTTGCCAAAAAATTCGGACTATCCATTATTTGCATCCTCGATCCGAAAAATGCGGACACTGAAACCCGTGCGGCAGTTCTGGCGGGAAATGCTTGTTGGGCAGACGACGGCGCTTACGTAAATTCGGCAAATCAGGAAAAAGGAATTGATATCAACGGGTTGAACAAAACCGAAGGAATTGCGAAAATGATTGCATGGCTCGAAGAGAGGCATTTGGGAATGGCAACCGTCAATTATAAAATCAGGGACTGGCTGTTCAGCCGCCAGCGATACTGGGGCGAGCCTTTTCCCATCATCCATTGGGAAGACGGCAGCGTAGCCATAGACGACAACCTGCCTGTTAATTTGCCCACGCTTGAAAAATATGAACCCGGCGAGGGCGGCGAATCGCCCTTGGCCAATGCCCATGAGTGGCTTGCTGTAGTTTCTCCCGACGGTAAAAAAGGACGCCGCGAAACCAACACCATGCCGCAATGGGCTGGCTCTTGCTGGTATTTTCTGCGATTTATCGATCCGCACAACGACAAAGAAATCTTCGACAGAAAGCTGGAAAACTACTGGATGCCCGTCGATTTGTATGTGGGCGGCGCCGAACATGCCGTTTTACATTTGTTGTACAGCCGTTTTTGGCACAAAGCGCTGTTCGATTTGGGCATTGTCTCCACCGACGAGCCGTTCCAAAGGTTGTACAATCAGGGGATGATTCTGGCTTTTGCCTACGAAACGGCAACCGGCGTGAAAATCCCTTCCGATTTGGTGGACGAAAAAGACGGGAAATTTTTCCACCGCGAAACAGGCGAGCCGTTGAACCAGATTGTAGCCAAAATGTCGAAATCGTTGCGCAATGTGATTAACCCCGACGATGTGGTGAAAAATTACGGCGCCGATTCGTTGCGCCTTTACGAGATGTTTATGGGCCCTTTGGACGAACGCAAGCCTTGGTCGGAAACAGGCGTGAAAGGAGTTTTCAACTTTCTTAGCCGGGTAAACCGATTTTTTGGCGATGTCCGGAATATTACAAACGACGCCGAAGAAGACAGGGAGGTGGAAAAACTACTGCACCAAACCATAAAAAAAGTGACTTCGGATATTGAAAACCTGAAGTTTAACACTGCCGTTTCGTCGTTGATGGTTTTCAACAATCTGGCGATGAAAAAAGGAAAAGTGACAAAAAACAGCGCCCAACTGTTTACCAAAATATTGTCGCCTTTTGCCCCGCATCTGGGCGAGGAGCTTTGGCAGTTGTATGGAGCGCGGGAAACGCTGGCCTACGAAAGCTGGCCGCAAGTCGACGAATCGCTGCTGAAAGAAGAAAGTATTGATTATCCCGTATCATTCAACGGCAAATTCAGGTTTACCATTAATCTGCCGGCCGATATGGCCGCTAAAGATATGGAACAGTGTGTTATACAGGATGAGAGAACTGGAAAATATCTGGAGGGGAAGAGTCTGCGCAAAATTATCGTTGTTCCCGGAAAAATAATAAATGTTGTGCTTTCGTGATAGAGAGGTGATGAAAGAGAAATTAAAAAAGCAATTATCTAATTTTGAGGATTATCTGGTAATAACCTTGGGGCTGTTGATGTATGCCGTGTCGTGGACGCTTTTCGTTCTTCCGGCGGGCATTACCGGCGGCGGCGTCAGCGGTATCGGCGCGGTGGTATATTATGCCACGGGCTTTCCTGTCGGTATTACCTATCTGGCAATCAACGCTATATTGATTGTCGTTGCCCTGAAAGTTTTGGGAGCCAGCTTCGGTTTGAGAACCATCTACAGTATGATTGTGGTTTCGTTGACGCTGACATTTACGCAAGGACTGGCTACCAAGCCGCTGATCGACGATTTGTTTCTGTCGGCGGTTTTGGGAGGTATCTTGTCGGGAGTGGGGTTGGGCCTTGTTTTCTCGAAAGGAGGCAGCACCGGCGGAACCGACATCATCGCGGCCATCGTTGTGAAATACCGCAACACAAGCCCCGGACGCGTTATTTTATATTGCGACGTACTCATTATCGGCTGTTCTTATTTTGTGTTGAAATCGATAGACAGACTGGTTTACAGCTATGTGATGATGGCTGTAGTTTCCTATGCCCTCGACGCCGTTTTGAGCGGCGCCAACCGCTCGGCGCAGATGTTTATATTTTCAAGCAGGCATGAAGAGATTGCCGATTTCATCAACCAGCAAAAATACAGGGGCGTTACCGTAATTGATGGCGTCGGTTGGTATACTAAAGAGAATGTTAAGATCGTTATATCTGTTGTCCGTAAACGCGAAACAGGAGCTATTTTTAAAAAAATAAAGGAAATCGATCCCAATGCGTTCATTTCCATGGGAAGTGTAATGGGCGTTTATGGACAAGGATTTGACCAGTTGAAATTATAGCGATATGAAAAAACTCTGGCCCGAAGCAGTTTTTATTTTTTTATCGGTCATCGTTTTTTTGAGTTTTCCCTCGAAACACGAAAAATATGGAATGCCCGAAGAAGAGGAAGTCATTGCTTCCCCTTTGTTTTTCGGCATTCCGGCCGATTCTTTTAACATTGTAGGAGGCAAAATACAACCCAATCAAAATCTGGGTTCCCTGCTGGCCACATTCGGCGTGAGCATGGCCAAAATTGATAAACTTGCCAGAAACTCCGTTGAGGTTTTCGATGTGCGCAAAATCCGCGCGGGAAACGACTACTACATTTTACAGCGCCGCGATTCGTCAAACACGGCACACTATTTTGTGTACGAAACCAATAACAAAATCAATTACTACGTTTTCGATTTGACCGACAGCCTTCATTGCATACCAGGGCAAAGAGATGTCACCATTATTTCCAAAACCGCATGGGGCGTTATTGAATCTTCGTTGTGGAATTCATTGAAAAACAATAATTTGAATATGAATTTGGCTGATGAGTTGTCGAGAATTTACGCTTGGAGCATCGATTTCTTTGGCATACAAAAAGGCGACAGATTCCGTCTCTATTACGACGAAAAATTTGTCGACAGCCTGTCGGTGGGAATTGAAGCCATTTATGCCGTTGAGTTTGAGCATATGAACAAGCCTTTTTTTGCATACCGTTATGAACAGGATAGTATTTCCGACTATTTCGACAACGAGGGGCAGAGTTTGAGAAAAGCGTTTCTGAAAGCGCCGCTGACATATTCGCGTATCAGCTCGCACTTTTCCGACGGCAGGCTGCATCCTATATTGAAGATCCGCAGGCCGCACCATGGCGTTGATTATGCAGCGCCGGCAGGTACGCCGGTGGTTTCCATTGGCGAGGGCGTGGTTCAAACAAGAGCGTATCAGGCGGGAGGCGCCGGAAATTATGTGAGGATAAAACACAACTCGGTATATACAACAGCCTACATGCACCTGAAAAGCTTTGCACCGGGCATCACGCAAGGCAGCCGTGTGAAGCAGGGGCAGGAAATCGGTTATGTGGGATCAACAGGCCTTTCAACCGGGCCGCACCTCGATTTCAGAGTCTACAAAAACGGTACGCCCATCGATCCTTTGAGCATGGAATCACCGCCTTCGGAACCTGTAAAACCTGAAAATATGCAGTCGTTCCATCAACTTCGCGATTCGCTGAACCAGTTTCTTTTTTCCATAAACTGGAATGTGAAGGATGAGGTTTTGCCATAGGTGAACGTGACCTATGTGTAAGAAGCTGAGTCATATGAAATTATATCCCGAAAGCAAAAAAACCTGTTTGCGGGTAGAAGTCTGTAAACAATCGTTGTTTCCTGTTGATTTGATATGCCGACAGACTCGAAAACTCTTTTGGGTCGCGAGTTACACGAATTATGCCAGTTGCTGTTTCCGCAAAATTTTAAAACAAAATATACTGTTTTTCAGGAGAGTCAATTTCAGTGGTCAAATTTCTTTTTTAAATTATCGGTGATGGATAAACAAAAGAACAGACAGAGATGTTACATCTAAATGTTTGAATTAAATATGTACTTAAAATCGAATAATATAACTTATCCGGCGTTTAAAGATGCCGGATAAGAATTGTTTTATGAGTTAAGTGTATGATAACAAATAATTTGCAATTTACTCATTTTTAAAATTAATAGACAGATGAAAAGAAAGTTAGCATTTTTATCATTGTTTTTCGTTGTTGCCGTGGTTTTCAATTCGTGCAAACCCAGCGATGACAAGTTGCAAAAAGAGGCATCGGCGGTTTTGGCAGCCATTCCGGGCGTAAGTGTTAATGTAAAAAGCGGCGTCGCCACATTGACCGGCGAAGTAGCTGCGGAGGAAGTGAAAATGGCTGCAACTCAAGCGCTCTCTGCCGTTAAAAACCTCAAGTCGGTAACCAATAATATCAGCGTTAAAAAAGCGCCGGTGCCGGTAATCAATCCTGACGATGTATTGAGAACAGCGATTGGAGTCATTCTTTCAGCGGGTGGCGATATCTACAAGGATGTGAAAGCAACTGTTGAAAATGGTACGGTTGCATTAACCGGAAGCATCGCGCGCGCTAATTTACAACCGTTGATTCAGGTTATTCAGGAGGCGGCGCCCGGAAAAGTGGACAACAAGTTGGAAGTAAAATAATGGAGCTGAGAGAAAATACGCTTAACTTATTAGGGTTGCGCAAGAGGCGGGGGGTGAGAATCTGAGCCTCATCGAAAGCAACAACGGGGTGGATGTTTGCCGGAGCGCCTATTAAACGGTAAAAAAATAACCTTTGGATATC
>WRIQ01000052.1 GCA_009782655.1 Prolixibacteraceae bacterium | reverse complement strand
AAGCAAAAGCCTCAAAAATTTCATCCACGAAAGCAACAAATCGAATGTAATAAATTTTTCCCGAGTACCAACAACGATTACCGATTATAAATCTCAGCTATGAAAAACACATCAATAAAATATGCTTACATCTTAATATCTATTTTTTTCGTATGCCCATCCCTGCATGCGCAAACCGACGATGAAGCAAACAACGTTGTCGTCGATTTAAGCGCTGAACATCAAACCATTAAAGGCTGGGGTGCGTCGCTCTGCTGGTGGGCTCACATGGCCGGACAATGGGATGATGACAAAATCGACGAAATAATCGACCTGATTACCGCTCCCCAAAAGCTGAACATGAACATATTCAGGTATAACATCGGCGGCGGCGACCATCCTTCGCACTATTCCACACCCGCTAATCCGGGACACATGGCTTCGGGCAAGGGCGTTCGAGCCGAAATGCAGGGCTTCAAAACTTCGGAAGATGCGCCGTACGACTGGGGTGCCGATGCCGGACAGCGAAAAATAATGCTGAAAATCAAGAAGAAACGGCCCGACGCTGTTTTTGAAGCCTTTTCCAATTCTCCACCTTACTGGATGACTTTCAGCGGGTGCTCCGCCGGCAACCACACTCCCACCGACAATAATCTCAAACCGGAATATTACGGAGCTTTTTGCGATTATCTGGTCGACGTATGTAAACACTACAAGGAACGCTATGGCATTGAGTTTACAACGTTGGAGCCCTTCAACGAATCGCTTTCCGACTATTGGTATTACCGGGGAAGTCAGGAAGGTTGCCATTTCGACATGAAGGCGCAGATAGAAATCGTTAAGATTCTGCATGGCAAATTGAAAGCCGCGGGATTGAAAACCGTCATTGCCGTTTCGGACGAAACCAACCTGAAACAATTCATTGCAGCAGTGCAAGCATACATGGCCGACGAGGCGGTGACGCCGCTGATTGGGCAACTAAACACGCATACCTATTCGGGCAATAATCGGGAGCGTAAAGAAGTTGATGCGCTGGTTCGAAATTCGGGAAAGGTTTTCTGGCAATCGGAAACCGGGCCGTCGGGCGGGAAAACAGTGCTGGAAAGCAATTTGCTCCTTGCGCAAAAATGCTTTGACGACTTGCGCTATATGCACCCCGTGGCTTGACTCGACTGGCAACTGCTTGAAGAACACAACGAAACATGGTGCCAAATTCGGTGCAACTTTGCAGAACAAACTTATCGCATCGTAAAAAACTACTATGTGAGAATGCAAATTACGCGTTTCATCAGGCAGGGCTTTATCATCGTAAAAACCGGCAACGATAACATTCTGGCTGCCATAAGCCCCCAAAAAGATGAAATGGTGATTTGCTGCATCAACAACGGCGAAACGGCAAACACTTTTCGCATTTCCGTTACTGGTGATAATCACATAATTAAGTCGGGAAAAGTTTATCAAACAAACGCCACGTTGAATTGCGAAGAACTTCCCTCCGCCAAAGCATCGGGGAACAGTTTTACCTTCAACGCGGAAAACCTTTCGATTACAACTTTTGTCTTTCCGCTTTTAAAATAATCCTGTTGACGGTAGGGATGCAAAAACTTGATGTTGCCACATTCCATATTTCCAATCCTTTTTTAATTTGGATAAACTTATTATAAATTGACAATTATATATACTTGCGCCAATAGAACATGCCCGGTTACGGTTCATAAAAATCCAAATCCCTACGTTTTTAAACCATCGCGTCATGAATATTTATCATCAGGCCGGCCATAAAATAAAAGTAGAAAAAATTTCGCTTCGGAGTTGATGATTTCGGTAAAATATGTATATTTGCAATCGCAAAAACAAAAATGGTGGTTGTAGCTCAGTTGGTTAGAGCGTCGGATTGTGGTTCCGAAGGTCGCCGGTTCGAACCCGGTTTTCCACCCAAAGCCCGGTTCCTCCGGGCTTTTTTATTGAAATTACACAAATTTTTTAATCTATACAATCGGAAAAGAATTGTTTTTAAAATCGCTTCTACATAATCTTTACCATTGAGCCAAAAAAGCACATAAATACCCGACAATTATAATTATCAGCCGTTTAACAAAATTTATAAAAAAATAAGACTCCCATTTTCCGCAAACAAAAGGATTAACGATTATCTTTAGGGCAAGAAAATTTTGAAAACATGAGAACATTTTTTATCGGATTAATGATTTCAGCAAGTATGTCGGGAGCAGCACAAAACTACTATATTGCACATCGTGGCGCCTCATACGACGCTCCAGAAAATACGGTCGCTTCGGCGAACCTCGCATGGAAACAGGGCGCAGACGCCGTCGAAATTGATGTGTATCTTGCGTCCGACAACAGAATTGTTACTATTCACGACAACAACACAAAGCGGGTTGCCAAAAATGCGCGGAACCTTCCCATCCGCAACACGCCATCGCTTGTACTGCGCGACCTTGATGTAGGTTCATGGAAAGGAGAACAGTTTAAAGGCGAGCGCATTCCATACCTCGAAGAAATTTTCGAAACCGTGCCAGAAAGCAAAATGCTCGTAATTGAAGTCAAGTGCGGCCCCGAAATTATTCCGCATTTGCAACGGACAATGGAAAAATGCGGAAAAGCCGACCAAGCGCTTTTTATCTGCTTCGATTGGGCAACCATTGTCGAACTCAAAAAAACGTTCCCCGACAATAAAGCCTACTGGCTGTCGAGCTCGAGGCAGGACGTGAAGGCAAAAATTGACGAAGTCGCCAAAGCGGGACTCGAAGGCCTCAATTTGAATTATGGCATCATCGACCAAGAAATTATGGGTTTGGCAAAAAATTTAAAACTCGAAGTGCTTGCTTGGACAGTCAACGATCCAGAAGAAGCTAAAAGACTTAACAATCTGGGTATAACACACATAACTACAGATCGACCACAATGGTTAAAAGAACAGGTAGAGAAATAAGTGACAAATGATGTGCGATAATTGACAAATGGCGTGTGACAAATAGCAAATGATGTGCGACAAATAACGTGTGATAGATTCTCATTGAACGATATTTTTGTGATTGTGCGAATATCGCGCTTCGCAAAACAGGAACGAGAGAACTCTCAAAATCAAATCTGAATCCTATTTTTGAAATTCATTCAGTAATACAAAACATCATGAAATCGAAAACCAATTTTTACTTCTCTGCCGGCATGCTGATTTTTGCCCTTTCGTTGCTTTGCAAGCACCTTTTCGCGGGTTATCCTCACTTTTTGCATGGCCTTTTCATGGGGCTTTCGCTGGTATTTATGCTGATTGGCGCAAAATATTCAGCGAAGACGATGGCAAAATGGAGAATTGCAAAAACCAATGTGATTAAAAGATTGGTAAAAAACCGATGAATTTATCTGATACCCAGATAAAAAGGATTAAAGATTTTCAGGTATTGTGAAGATTTTATTTATTGCCTGCTCTTCGATTTTAGTCACAAATAATTATTTATCAGACTATTTACATCCAACATCATGCATCTGTGAAATCGCTTTCCAGCTCTGCGCCCACTTGTCCGGCAATTTCGGAGCCGGTTTCGTAGAGGTTCCGGATAAATTTCATGGTGAGCAGGCGCAGTGCATCGGAACGGTGAGCCATCATCAAAACTGCGCGGGCGATTACCGTCGATAGCTCTCTGTCTTTCGACAAAGTTACCAGTTCTTCGAAAAAAGGCTCAAAAATCTCGTCGGGCGATTTTTTGTCCGACAGGGCCAATCTGCCCGCCAGATGAATGCCGGTGTAACGCACCCAATGTTTTTTCCCACGGCACCACTCAAGGGCTTTCACGTATGCCATGGGTGTTTTCCACCACAGATTGGCAGAAGACTGCTCGGCAATTTCTATATTTTCGAAACTTTTAGTCCAAAAATCCATCTGTTGTTCGGTAACTTTTGATGGCTCGTCGAGCAGCGTTGCCAGAATCATGGTTTCGCGCCACTGCTTATTCCACAGTTTTAGCGCCAGCAAATGCGACGGCTTATATTCGGCGGCTAACACACGCAAATCGGGAATGGATACGCCCCAGTTGAATTTATATTTTATGCCGCGACGCGTAAGATTATCAGACACTTCGCCATTTTTGTAGTGTTCAATGGATTTCAGAATCGCGTTGAACTGCTGTTCGGTAGCCGGATCGTCCATGATAATTTCCATCATCTTTTTTCTGACAAAGTAACAATTTTCTGCCGAAAAAGGAAAAGAGTTGATAACTTACGTGAGTTCAACCTGAAAAATTTCATTAGGAATTGAATATCAATAGAATATTAACATCATACTCCGAAAAGTAGGGGATGCATCCCTACAGGATGTCGGTTAATTTTCAATTATTAATTCAAATTATATACGATATGAAAATCTGTGTTCATCTGTTAGATTTGCGTGCCAAAACACTTTTGAGACAGCTTCATTTACCGATTTGATATATTCATTTTCTATTGATATCTATGTTCGAATGGGCATACTATACTAATAAACAACATTATATTATCATTTCTTACGTCGAACTCACGTTAATTTTTCACATTCCATCTATTTTGTACAATTCGTCTTGGAGCAACCAAACCGACAGAACATCCGGAAATAAAAAATAAACATCGGAATATCATCAAACATTTATAATAAATATCGCATAACCTGTTCATCCGTTTTGTATATTTGCAACAAAATTTATAATAATGTCGACTCACATTCTTTTCATAGGTAGCAGCGAAATCATGATGATTGTTTTGCTGGCTCTTTTGCTTTTCGGAGCAAAAGCGATTCCCGACATTGCCAAAACAGTTGGTAAAGGGATGCGAGAATTCAGAAAAGCAACCGACGAAATTAAGCGCGAAATAAACGATAGCACTTCCGGTTTCAAAAAGGATATAGACGATATCTCTTCCAGCATAACCAAAGAAAGCGAAGAGATAAAAAAGAATATTGAGGATAACTTTTAAAAGCCGGTACATCGGGTGCAACAGCAAATGGTCAAAGCAGAAAATATCCATAAATCTTTCGGGCAGGTTCAAGTACTGAAAGGCGTCAATCTCGAAATTCTTCAGGGAAAACTATACTCCATTGTGGGCGCAAGCGGCGCCGGAAAAACCACGCTGCTGCAAATTTTGGGAACGCTCAGCCTCCCCAACAAAGGAGAAGTGTATATTCACGGACAGAAAATCTCCGATTTTTCGGAAAAGCAGCTTGCCTCGTTTCGTAATTTGCAACTGGGTTTTGTGTTTCAATTTCATCATCTTCTGCCCGAATTTACCGCTTTGGAAAATGTCTGTATTCCGGCATTCATCGCCGGTAAAACGCATGGCGAGGCAAAAAAACGCGCCCTCGAACTGCTCGGTTACCTTGGACTTGAAAACCGCAGCGCCCATAAGCCGTCGGAACTTTCGGGAGGCGAAAAACAAAGGGTTGCTGTGGCGCGCGCGTTGGTCAACAATCCTGTGGTGGTCATGGCCGACGAACCTTCGGGAAATCTGGACTCACAAAACCGCGACGAATTGCACGAACTCTTTTTTGCCCTCAGGAACGATTTCGGGCACACCTTCATCATCGTTACCCACGACAATTCTTTCGCCGAGCGCTCCGACAGTATCATACACATCAAAGACGGCGTCATAGAAAAATGAATATCAGCGAAATAAAATCATTTCTCGACGAAAAAACGCTGCAATACAACAACTTCCGGTTTATAGAAACCGATCCCATTCAGGTTCCGCGAAGTTTTTCGCGCAGGGAGAACATCGAAATTTCAGGTTTTCTGGCGGCAACCATTGCATGGGGAAACCGCGCATCGATTATCAAAAACGCCCGCAGGCTGATGTCGCAATTAGATAACAATCCCTACGATTTTTTAATGTCGGCCACTGACGACGAATTGAACCGCGCATCAAAATTTGTGCACCGCACCTTCAACCCTGACGATACGCTGTTCTTTCTGGCGTCGCTCAAAAACATTTACAAAAATTGCGGCGGTCTCGAAGCGGTTTTCACCGAAGGTTTTCGCCGCGACGGATCAGTAAAATCGTCGCTGGAATTTTACCGCACTGTTTTTCTGGGCAATTCATGTCCAGGGCGCACCCGAAAGCACATTTCTGACGTTACACGAAATTCGGCGGCAAAAAGACTCAACATGTTTTTACGCTGGATGGTACGAAAAGACGACAACGGTGTAGACTTTGGGCTCTGGGATTCCATTCCCGCGTCGGCGCTGATGCTTCCGCTGGATGTTCACACCGGAAATACGGCCCGCAAAATTGGCTTACTGAAACGTATGCAGAACGACTGGAAAGCCGTTGAAGAAATAACCGCCGTTTTACGCGATTTCGACCCGCTCGATCCCGTAAAATATGATTTCGCATTGTTTGGTTTGGGCGTTTTCGAAAAATTCTGACAATGGGCAAAAACAGCTATTTCCAATTCAAGCAGTTCACAATTATCCAGAAACATTCGGCAATGAAAGTGGGCGTCGATGGCGTACTTCTCGGTGCATGGGCCGATGTTGCGGAAGCGCACTCCATTCTTGATGTGGGAACCGGTACCGGATTGATTGCCATTATGATGGCACAGCGCTCCTGTTCGGAGATTTCGGCAGTGGAAATCGACAAACCATCGGCCGATGAAGCCGCATTCAACGTCAGTCAGTCGCCATGGAAGGAACGCATAAAAGTGTATCACACATCTTTTCAGGAATTTGCAACATCAACAAGTGAAAAATTCGATCTCATCGTTTCCAATCCACCGTTTTTCGAAAACAGCTCGCGCCCCAAAAATTTGCGACGCAGCAACGCACGCCACACCGATCAACTTTCGTCTGAAAATATGATTCGAAGCTGTTTACATATTCTTTCGCCAAACGGGAAAGTCGCGTTGATACTTCCCTCGACAAAAGCCGGAAATTTTATCGAAACCGCAAAAACTGAAGGGTTCTTTTTGAATCGTTCTTTGCTGGTTAGACCCAATCCTGCCAAACCGCCGCACCGTTGTTTGCTTCAATTTTCGACAACAGAAACTATAATCGAAGTTGGCGAATTTATGATAGAACACATTATACATCATGATTTTACTGAAGAATACATTACGTTGACCAAAGATTTTTACCTGAACATGTAGAGCTCCGACCTTAAGCGCCAAATGGGAAAATCAACGGCAAAACCAAAATCATAACCAAGGCAA
>WRIQ01000051.1 GCA_009782655.1 Prolixibacteraceae bacterium | reverse complement strand
TTGCGCGGCCATCTTTTCGGCTTCTTCTCTCTTTCTGCGCTCAACGCCTTTTGCATGGCAAACGTCGCAAACAGGCGTCCCGTCAACGGCATGATGTTCGAACTCTTCCAACTCGTCGAAACATTCGGAGCAATATTGCGGTAGAACGATGTAGAGAATGATTTCGCAATCGTGTCCCAATCCCAGTCTGTCGCCCGATTTCATGGGGAATTCGTTGTATTTCTGCTCCCTCCCGTCTTCGGCCGACAGATGTTTCGCTCGTTCGCCAATTTTTTCGCCGTTGAGGAAAGTGCCGTTCTTGCTTCCAAAATCGCGAACCATCACCGCCGGAGGTACAATGTCCAAAAGACAATGATATCGCGAAACGGTGAGCTCAGGGAATTCAACATGGCAATCTTTGTTTCGCCCCAGAATAATGGACTCTTTTTGGCTGTAGCTAAATTCTTTGCCCGACAGGCTTCCCTTGCTGATTTTCAAAATGATTTTTGCCGCCATTTCTACTAATTTTTTTCAAGTTGATTAATGTCAATGTTTGAACGTATTTTTTATGTTTACAGGTATAGGTGTATATATATGCAAATCAAATACTTGGTAAAGGTCTGTAGAGAAATAAATCCCTTGAAATTTTTCCATCCTGTTTTTGTAAAATAGTTTCTCCCGACTTTCTTACGTTGTAAAAGTATGGCTAATTTTCCTTAGCAAGTACCCCATTTAAGGGAGTTCCTACATGAAAAATATTTTATAAAAAAATCCTGAAACGCAATTTGACAACTTAAAGGCAAATTTGGCGTTATGATTTTAATGTGCTGTAAATAAGCTATATTAAGACATAATATCCATCCATACAAATCGCAGATGCACCAATTTTTTTATCATCAGCGGATTTCTGCCGTCCGACATGAGTTTGTAATGAAGTATCTTGCGGTATTTGATAACAGTTGATGCCTGAACGCCCATAAGCTCGGCTATTTCCTCGTTGGTATATCCCCCAGCCATCAAAAGCAATACCTGTCCCTGACGAACCGGAATCATTATGAAATCATCGTCGATTCCCTGTTTCAGTGTTTTTTGGCTTTCGCTGCAAACATAAACTTTCCCTTCGGCTACGTTTCTTATTCCGTCGAGAACCTCGTCGGCTGCGCATGTTTTCATAATATATCCGGCGGCCTTCCTGTTGAGCAGGTGTCTGATTGTAATCCAATCGCTCTGGCCAGTGAGGATTATTATTTTCACGTAGGGATATTTCCGTTTTATTTCGGTACAAAAGTCGATTCCGTTTCCTTCGGGCAGCCTGATATATCCTATGGTTTTTTTCTTGCCGACGCCTTTCAGTTGCACTTCAACCATGTTATTGGGCAAAATTTTCGTCCTGTCGCCAACGGTCTGTGGTAATACGTTCATAATCTTATTGTTAGATTGGCGTATTTCCAACAGTAAAACATCGGGTTTCCGTTTGGCCAGCGCCTCGCGGCATTCGGCCAGTGTATGGGAAATGTGGCTCACCTCGGCAAAACCGCTTTTGTCGATCAAATCGCGAAGCGCTCCGGCCAGCATTTTCTCTGGATCAGCAATATGTACGCTTATTTTTTTCTGTTCTGTGTTCATACCTCAATTCCTGATTCTAATGGATTTTCAATTTCAATAGTGATTTCAGCGCTCATTCCTTCAGAATAGTAGATGTGAAACTGTCCGCCAATGGAAACCACCGATGCAGCAATGTTGAGGAGGCTTTCATTCAAACTTTTTTCGGGATCGAAACCTGCACCGTCGTTTTGTATGGTAACCGAAAGCAGATCGTTTTCCGTGATGAGTTCGACAAAAATATCCTGTATCTCGGTATGTTTCTGCATGGTTTTAATTAATTCAATCACAGCACGATATATAAACACCGTAAGACGTTTGCCGTATCCGGGTTCGATGCCGAAATGATTGAAAAAAATCTGGGCTTTTTCGCTGCACAAATCTTTTACGGCAAACGCCAATCCTTTCAGTAATAGCGGCATAATCGGCTCCAAATCGTCATAGGTTTTGTTTATCAATAAATCTTGTTCCTGAATTTTTTGCTGAAAAGGCGCTATATTGGAAGCGCTTGTAAAAGAATATGTTTTGGTATCGTCGAGGCTGAAAATTGAAACAGGAGGCAGATTCTCCATTGGATATTTCTCAGTTTTGTCGGGGTCAGGCGCGGGTTCTTTTTCGCAGCTCCACTGATTAGCGGGTTCCATTTCCATAATTTCGGTTATTGATTTTTAAATGATGCGGGATACGCCCCGGCACAGCCCAGATAAACCCGACTCCGCCTCCGGCTTTCGCAATATTCTACAAATATAATTTTAAAAATTTCATTTTAATATGTGTTTACAAACGAAAATCAAGAAAATTTCTCTCGGGCCAACATTGATTACAAAACCCGCAGATAAACATTCATTTTCACAGGTTTACCCGATTTTCGCGCGTTTTGTTTTATTTCTGCAATTTACACCCGCCTTAACATCAGTGAATCAGTATATTGCATAAATTACACGCCTGCTGCGGAGCAAATATAACGCGCTATTACGGATTGAGATACCCCATAAATGGTGATCTGTCAAATGTCGGGAGACTTTTAGATAGTGGTTCATTTTGTTCATTTCTGCCTGAGTAAACCAACAACAACTCTCCAATTATGCCGAGAATAGTTATCTTTGAAGCCATTTTCCAAAATAATGCAGTATACAGTTAAATCGGTTTGCAATAATTCGAAAGCGCGGGCAGGGACGTTAACAACGGCGCATGGTGAAATTCCCACGCCGATTTTTATGCCGGTGGGAACCGCCGGTTCCGTCAAGGGCATTCATGTACGCGATTTGAAAGAGGACATAAAAGCAAAGATCATTCTGGGCAATACCTATCATCTCTATCTTCGTCCGGGATTGCAGGTTTTGGAAGATGCCAACGGATTGCACAAATTCAATAGCTGGGACGGGCCAATTCTGACCGACAGCGGCGGATTTCAGGTTTTCTCACTGGGCGATTTGCGCAAACTATCGGAGGAAGGCGTTAAGTTCCAGTCGCATATCGATGGTTCGTATCACATGTTTACCCCCGAAAGGGTGATGAATATCCAGCGCGTTATCGGCGCCGATATTATGATGGCTTTCGACGAATGCACACCCGGCGACGCCGATTTCGATTATGCCCGCAAATCATTGGAATTGACGCAACGCTGGCTCGACCGCTGCTACAATCATTTTCATAAAACCGCGCCTTTGTATGGCTATCCACAGTCGTTGTTTCCCATCGTGCAAGGCGCTGCGTTTGCCCAACTGAGGACGAAAGCCGCATCCAATATTCTTGATTACGAATCGGACGGATATGCCATCGGCGGGCTTGCCGTTGGCGAACCGGAAGATGTTATGTACAGGATGATTGAAGTGGTAAACGAAATTCTGCCCCAAAACAAACCCCGCTACCTGATGGGTGTGGGAACGCCGGTGAACATTTTGGAAGCTATCGACAGGGGCGTCGATATGTTCGATTGTGTGATGCCCACGCGCAACGGACGAAACGGGATGCTGTTCACACAAAATGGAATCATAAACATCAGGAACAACAAATGGGCAAACGACCATTCTCCCATCGACGAAACGGGAGCTTCATTTGTTGACCGCTGTTATTCGAAAGCTTATTTGCGCCATCTCACCATCTCAAAAGAGATGTTGGGCGCACAGATCGCCAGTCAGCACAATCTGGCGTTTTACCTTTGGCTGGTCAGTCAGGCGCGGAAACAGATTATCGATGGAACATTTAAGGATTGGAAAGAAAATATGGTTGAGCGGCTGAGCAGGCGGCTTTAACCCGTAAACGAAATATTTCAGCAGTAATGAAGTTTTACAAAACCATAGATTTTTACATCACCCGGAAATTCCTCGGGACATTTTTCTATTCCCTACTCTTGATTATCAGCATTGCCACCGTTTTTGACATCTCGGAAATGCTCGACGAGTTCATCTCGAAAAACGTTCCCACCAAAGAGATCATCTTCGATTATTATCTGAATTTCATACCCTATTTCGCCAACCTTTTCAGTTCGCTGTTTACATTTATTTCGGTAATCTATTTCACTTCGAAAATGGCTTACAATACCGAAATTATCGCCATTTTGAGCAGCGGGGTTTCCTATGGCCGAATGATGCGCCCCTATATTGTGTCGGTAATCATCATTGTTCTTTTTTCTTTCATTTTGGGAAATTACATCATACCCATCGGGAGCGAAGTGCGGGTAAACTTCAGAAATACATACGTTAACCAGGGACGAATATCCACCGAAACCAATATCCACCGGCAAATAGAGCCCGATGTTTACATATACATGCGCAGGTTTACAGGAAATACAGGATATTCATTTTCGCTTGAAAAGTTTGAAAATCAACATCTTGTTGAAAAACTGATTGCTGATAATATTCGCTGGGACGAAGAAAGCGAAAAATGGATTATCAATAATTACTGGAAGCGGACTTTTCACGACGGCTCCCAAACCATTGAAAGAGGATACCGCATGGATACAACGTTGAACATAACGCCGAAGGATTTCAGGGTCGGGATGGATCTGATGGAAACCTTGACAACGCCGGAGTTGAAAGCCGAAATCAAAAGTATGAAAATGCGCGGCGTCAATTCCGTGGAGTATGAAATTGAGAAACACAAGCGCTTCGGCAGCCCCTTTGCATCTTTTGTACTGACAATTATCGGCGCTTCGCTGGCGTCGCGTAAGATCAAGGGAGGGCTTGGTTTTCACCTCGGACTGGGTTTGTTGTTAAGCTTTTCATACATTTTTTTCCAGCAAATTACGGTGGTTTTTGGCCTCAACGGATTGGTGCCTACCGTGGTAGCTGTTTGGATTCCCAACGTTTTATATGGTATTATCGCTGTTCTCCTCTATCGCCGGGCAGCGCGTTAGCATTTTTTAACCATTCGTATAATTATTCGGCATGCGCCCGTTCATAATTGCCTTTATCCCGATCAAAAACGACTCTCACAGCGCACTCAAGCGAAAAAAAACTATCTTTGGTGCATGGCATTAAAGTGCCTGAAAAATAATTTATTAATCAAAAAATTATCTTATGTCGTTACGGAATAATATACTCGACTTGCGCAAACGCAGGAAAGAGGTAGAAAAAGGCGGCGGTGACGAAGCTATCGAGAAACAGGCGCAGATGGGGAAACTGACTGCCCGCGAAAGGGTTTTGGCGATTCTCGACAAAGGCTCTTTCCACGAATATGATCTTTTTGTGGAACATACGGCGCGCGATTTCGGCATGGAAGACAAAGTGCTTCATGGCGACGGGGTTATAATCGGTACCGGTACCATATACGATAAACCGGTATGTATTTTCGCTCAGGATTTTACGGTCGCAGGCGGTTCGTTGGGATTGATGCATTCGCGGAAAATTACCAAAATCATGGATCATGCGCTCAAGATGCGTGTTCCGCTCATCGGCATCAACGATTCCGGTGGCGCACGCATTCAGGAAGGTGTTAATTCCTTGGCCGGTTATGGCGAGATTTTCTTTCGCAACACACTTGCTTCGGGTGTGATTCCGCAAATATCGGTAATTCTGGGCCCATGCGCCGGTGGCGCTGTTTATTCGCCGGCGCTCACCGATTTTGTCTTTGTGGTTGAAAATATTTCGAAGATGTTTATCACCGGCCCCAGCGTTATCAAATCGGTTTTGGGCGAAGACATTTCCATGGAAGAGTTGGGCGGCGCACGCGTTCATGCCGAAATAACCGGGAATGCACATTTCTATGCGCAGAGCGAACAGGAATGTTTCGATCAGATAAAAAAACTCATTACCTACATTCCGTGGAACAACAGCGAAAAAGCGCTTCCATTTCCGGCAAAAACACCGATACAGAAGTATGACATTGAAAAAATTGTTCCTTCCGATCCGCGCATTCCTTACAACATGTGCGAAATCATAAAATCCATAACCGACGGCTCGGAATTTTTAGAGGTGATGGAGCATTTTGCACCCAATATCATCATCGGCTTTGGGCGCCTCGATGGTGAGACGGTGGGTTTTGTCGCCAATCAACCCATGGTGCTGGCCGGCGTTCTCGACACCGACAGCTCCGACAAGGCAGCGCGTTTCATCCGCTATTGCGATGCTTTTAACATTCCGATTGTTACCCTCGAAGATTTGCCGGGATACTTGCCGGGTGTCGATCAGGAACATGCTGGCGTTATCCGCCATGGCGCTAAAATTCTCTATGCTTACAGCGAAGCTACCGTTCCCAAGGTGACGGTCATCCTGCGAAAAGCGTATGGCGGCGGATACATAGCCATGAATTCGCGCCACCTGCGCGCCGATTTCGTATTTGCTTGGCCGACAGCAGAAATTGCTGTGATGGGGCCCGAAGGCGCCGCCAATATTGTATTCCGCAAGGAAATTATGGAAGCTGAGGATCAGGAAGCCATGCGGAGGCAGAAAATACAGGAATACAAAGATAAATTTGCCAACCCCTATGTGGCGGCAGCCAAAGGATATGTAGATGAGGTGATTGAACCTGCCGAAACAAGGCAACGCATTCTGCATGCTTTGAAAGTTTCGAACAATAAAACCATTTCGCTACCCGCGAAAAAACACGGAATTCCTCCGTTTTAACAATAGTATTTGGTACAAATTTTTATTCGCGCATGATGAGAAAAAAGATAAAAAACAACGAGCAAAACGAATCGCTGGTTGTGCAGGGCGCCAGATATGAAACGACATTGACAGGCAAATTCAGAAACAGGAAATTCTGGGGAAAGCCCAACCCGAATCATATTTTTTCATTTATTCCGGGAACCGTTGTCGATGTGCTTGTAAAAACAGGACAACGGGTGAATGAAGGCGACCTGATACTGGTTTTGGAAGCAATGAAAATGCACAACAACATTGTGATGCCTTTCAAAGGAGAAATCGTGAAAATCCATGTGAAAGACGGCGATATAATTCCGAAAAATCATTTGATGTTTGAAGTCAGACCGATCTGAACCGGAATCAATACAAAGAATACGTGCGCCAAAAATTCCGGCGCACGTATTCTTTTAAGGGTGAGTTAAAAAAGTTTGTCGCAATCAGAGCAATAAAAAAGCAGGCTGCCTGATGTGCAACCTGCTTTCAAAAAAACCAAATAACTAACCTATAAAACTATCTGCTAAAGAAGATTATTTCCAATTATTTATGTCAATCATCCAACCTTCCAGAAGCAACGGCTCATCTTTCATTTC
>WRIQ01000050.1 GCA_009782655.1 Prolixibacteraceae bacterium | reverse complement strand
TGGACAAAAAATACTTTCTGCAGGCGGTTATAACGGTATTATTAAATTATGGGATGTGGCTACGGGAGCATGTATTCGTACCTTTGAGAAAAAAGGGGAGGGATTGTTTATTAATTTCACACCCGACGGCAGCAAAATACTTTTTGGAGTTGACAACGACATAGAGTTATTGGATATTAGTACAGGGGATTGTATTTATATATTTAAAGGGCATACAAGCGAGGTCAACTCATTCTGTTTTAGTTCAGATGGTATGAGAATTGCATCTACAAGTACTAAGGGAATTCTTGTTCACGATATTGACTACAATCTATTCTTCCCCGGATGGGCTGACTGGGACGAAGGCGCCCGCCCCTACTTAGACATCTTCCTCGCCCTCCACCCCAATTGGACAGACGAGGACTTCAATAACATCCTGATACCTGATTTGCAAAATCGCGGCTATGGATGGTTACGTCCGGAGGGGGTACGAGCGCAACTGGAAGCCGACCGCTTGTGGAACCAGACAACCATTGTGTGATAAAACATCAAATAACCTTGTAAAACTCAATAAAATACTTATTAATGGACAATCAGAACAAAAAACCCAATCTGCAAGAACTCATAGAAATGTTCGAAAAGGTATCCTCACTCAGCGGAGGCTGTAGGGGTAACGGGGAAGATATTATGCCCGAAGGCCATGGTGAGTTTGGCCTCGAAGTAACCAATCCAATTCCTGTTCATACCATTGCAGGCATTCCCTTGTATCTGAATCGGCTTTGGACAACCGACGGAATAAAAATCACTTACGAACGAACAGGTTCCACGCACGCCCCCAATATTCCGTCGATCATCGACCGATACACCATTTATGGGAGTGGTGAAGAAATAACAAAATTGTATATTTGCCCTTATAACAAAAAGAATTCGGGGAAAGCTCCCAAAGGATTTGTGTTGAAATAGTAGAATCCGGCATCAAATAGCCATGACAATAAATTAATAATCAAAATGATATGGATTTAAGTTTAACAATGCGCTATGTTTTGGTTCAGGCTCGGAAAGCGGCTGGCGGAAGCAACGTATTTACGGAACATATTTTTGGTGAAATTCTGGAATTAAGCAGAAAAGATGCTGCCGACATTGCCAAGGACCCGGAGACACGGGAAGCTGCTGAAAAGGATATTGCCGCGATTGTGAAAATACTTGAATACAACAAAATAGATGTCGATTCTGTTTCACGAAAACTCCGTTCACTTCTTCAATCCGATTTGCAAAAGGCAGAAGAAGATGTAAAGATTGTTTTGGGAAAAGCGGTGCTTGCCGGAGGGAAACAGGGAAAACCGGAAGTTTTTGCCGCCGATGTTTTGACATTGATTCTCCTGTCACCCACTCCGCTGATCAACCAGTCCATAGCTTCTCCCCCTGAAAACAAAGCGACTGATGAACCCGCCGATACCATCCTGTTTGGATACGATACGGAAGCAACCCTTTTTCATCCCATCGCTGAAGAAAATCCGCCTCAGCCTGTAGTCAAGGCAAAGGAGGAACTGCCAAAAGAGCCGGAGCCGAAACCCCAGCCAAAACCTGCGCCGCCGGTTGAGAAACCCAAGCCGCAGCCCCGCCCTCAACCCGAAAAGCCGTCGCAACCGGTATTTTTTGAAACACCCAAAGTCAATGCCGCCGTGCCGTCGCGCATTCACAAAGGCGGAAGCGGAATGGGCAAAAAAGCGAAAAAAGCCAGCCGCCGCACAAAAATTTGCGGCATCAACTTTCGCGGAGGTGTGGCTTGGGCAGCCGTTAAATATTTCTTGCTGACACTGCTTCTACCCATAGTCGGAACCGCCGTTGCCTATTTCGGTTCCACGCAGGAAAACCAATTTGCAGCCAAAGGCCTCGCAGTATTGGGGCTCACGCTTGCCTTATTTGGTATTATTTTTATTCTGAGAGGCGTCGTCAGCCTCATTGGGCGGCGTTTCAACGCTTTTTCCGTTTTTATGCTCTTCTTTATGGATATCGGTTATGCGCTGGCCATTGTTTTCTCAATTTACACGGTACTCGATATGGATATTTTACCTGTCTACGCGAAGATTCTCATTTGTGCATACACAATTTTAGCATTGGTTGTCGCCATGGTAAAAATGCTTGCCCTGCAAAAATCGGTGGCAGGAAAAAATAATTATATGAATTCCGCCGCGATGCGGTTGAACGGAACATCCGGCATCATGTTTTTTACATATATGTTGCGAGTGCTTTTTCCTGTTATATTGATATTCAGCATTATATATATCTTTAATCTTCATGCGAGTGCTTTTTGGCATGCTGCATTTTCCATCGCCGGTTTTCTTTTGGGATTGGATGCGATACGCATGGCTCTGCTATGCAGCGCTGTTGGTTTTGCCCGAAATTCGCAAGCAAAAATGCAACGGCTGTTCGAATCCCTGCTTTACTTCTATTGGATTTTTTTGATACCGGTTTTGAGTCTTTTCATAATCTGGTATTTCGATGGATTTCCGCTGAAGAAATGGGTAATCCTTATTTACAGTCTCTATGGATTTTTTTCGTTACTACTCATCATCGCCTATTTTGGCATGAAGAAAGAATAATTATCAAAATATATTAACCATTAATTTTCAACAAAATGAATGCAAATACAAATCAAAATCTTAATCCCGGATGCGCAGCCGCAGCCAGTATTGTCGGAGCCTTTATCGGGCTTGCTTTGGGACTGTTGTTGCCCTATTTTTTATGCGATATCAACCCCGACATCAATGCGGGATGGTTCAGAGGTATCTGGCACGGCGGTAATCTGCCCGGAAATTTCATCCTCTCTTTTTTCGACGACCGGCTGTTGCGGGCGCCGTTGCACACCACTGCATATACCATTTTCTGGTGGTTCAGCACCGTTGTATCAATCATTGTTTGGATAATAATGTGCATAAATATAGTCGCCATATTCCGCAAAAATTTGTCAGGCAATTGAAATCATTTTCTAAGTAGCGGTTTAAACCTATAATTGAAAAACTCATGGACTTGAACACAGCGATGCGATTTGTGATGGTGCGTGCGCGGTCGGAAGCGGTCGCGCTGAAAGCCGAAGAAATGTATCCCGAACATCTTTTTCTGGCTCTGCTGAAACTATCGGAGGCGACAGCCGAAGAGATAGCGCCCACATCGCGGCATAAGCAACAGCTCAACGATGATATTGCCGGAGTCGACATATTACTGAAAAAAGCCAACATAAAATCTGATACTGGACGGCTGAAACTCAGGAAGATACTGCAAGGTGAATCGTCGTCGGAAACCGATAAATCGGGTGTGGAAGTCATTCTTTCGCTGGCGGCAAAATCGGCCGATGACAACATCATCACTGCTACAAATGTATTGACTGTCATGCTGACAAAGCCCACGCCCATCATAAAAGCCGCTTTCCATGTAAAAGAAAAAGAAGAGAAAAAAGCCGATAAGTCGAATCCCAAACCCGCAAAAGCGAACCCCGGCGAAATGGGAATTGCTTGGCTTCCGCAGCTCACGCAACGCATTCGCAACATGCGCTACACATTGTTGGAAAAAGTGTATGGGCAGGATCATGTGGTTCATGCCTTTGCCGAAGGAATGTTTAGCGCCGAAGTGCTAGCCGCCGCCGATGAAAGCCGCAAGCGCCCCCGCGCCATTTTCGTTTTCGCAGGCCCTCCCGGTGTGGGGAAAACTTTTTTGGCCGAGCAGGCCGCCGAACTTCTCTCTATCCCCTTCGGGCGTTTCGATATGAGCAGTTATGCCGATCATCAGGCACAGATGAACCTTATTGGTTTTGCGCCCAGCTACAAAGATGCAAAACCCGGACTGCTAACCGGATTCGTAAAAGAGAATCCCCACAGCATTTTGCTATTCGACGAAATCGAAAAGGCACACCTTAATACCATTCATCTGTTCCTGCAAATTCTGGATGCTGGCATCCTTCACGATGATTTTCTGGACGAAACCGTTCCGTTTAAGGATACGATAATTATCTTCACCAGCAATGCAGGTCGACAGCTTTATCAGGGCGACGCCAAAGCAAACGCCGCGGGATTGTCGCGTCAGGTAATTCTCAATGCACTGGAAACTGATAAACATCCTCAAACCGGAAAACCCTTTTTCCCCGGCGCCATCTGTTCCCGCTTGGCCACCGGATTCCCGATGATGTTCAACCATTTGAAAGCCTACGATTTGGAGAAAATCAGCGCTCGCGAATTTATGCGTTTCGGCGAGTTGTTCGAAAGGCAATACGGCATAAAAGTTTCCGCCGATAATTTGCTGGCTTCAACGCTTCTCTTTGCTGAAGGCGGACAAGCCGACGCCCGCACATTACGCGCTCAAACCGAGTTGTTCTTCAAAAACGAAATTTTTAAATTGTGCCGCCTTTGGGGCGACAATTTCGAGGATGTTTTGAAAAGCCTGAAATTCATCCATTTTCAAGTGGAAACCGCCAATTTGTCCGACGAGGTGAAACATCTGTTCGAAAATCCCGAAAAACCTGAAATATTGATTTTCAGCGATAACCATCTGCCAGAAGACACGAAGCAGCAAATGCCCGGACTGAAAGTTCATATGACCGACGATGTTGAACAGGCGTTGCTCATTTTGGGAAAAAGCGACGTGAATTTTGTGCTTCTGGAACTTTGCAACGACAGCCATCGTAGCGGCGATGTGATGGAAACGCTCCTGTGGGGTGAAGAACCCGCTGTCGAAGAAAAAACAATCTATATTTTTGACAATGTTCCCATGGCGGCCTCGTCGTTGCACAAGTCACGTACATTTTTTAAAACCTTGCGCGAGCGGCTGCCCGACATGCCTGTTTTCCTGCTCGAATCGGAACAATTTAAAATCGACAATGAACTGCTGACAGCCTTTGTGCGGGCGGGAGCAAGGGGAAAACTTGTGCTGCCGCAGGGAAATCTGGGTGTGCTGGCCGACGAAATAAAACTCATAGCCATGCAGGCTTATCTTCAGGATACGGCGGCCAATCTGTCGGCGCAAAGCAAAATACTCTCTTTCGAAACGGCGCCCAAACTATCCGAGAACAAGACAAAAGCCACAATAAGGCTGCGCGAGCTGGCCATCCGCCGCGCCGTGTCGGCAGCCGATACCGGAGGGATATTAGACGAAGTAGAAAAACCGCAGGTACGCTTCAACGACGTCATAGGTGCCACTGATGCCAAAGACGAATTGCAGTTTTTTATCAATTTTCTGAAAAATCCGAAGAAATTTTCGGCCTTGGGGTTAAAACCTCCCAAGGGCGTGTTGCTCTACGGCCCTCCGGGAACGGGAAAAACGTTGCTGGCAAAGGCCATGGCCGGCGAGTCAAATGTGGCTTTCATCGCGGCGGTTGCCAGCGCCTTTGTTACCAAATATCAGGGCAGTGGCCCCGAGGCTGTCCGCGATTTATTCAACCGCGCCCGCCGTTATGCGCCTGCAATCGTTTTCATCGACGAAATAGATGCCGTGGGTCGCGCACGCGGGAAAGCCGGTTCGGCGCACGGCGAAGAGATGGCGCTCAACGCGCTGCTCACCGAAATGGATGGTTTTTCGGTAGACCCCAAACGGCCGGTTTTTGTGTTGGCGGCAACCAACTTCGACATCGAAGAGGGAAAAGGTGGCATGGGAGTCATCGATGCGGCGCTGGCAAGGCGCTTCGATAGAAAAATATTAGTCGATTTACCCAATAAAAACGACCGCCGAAAATATCTTGGGATGATGCTGCGCAAACGCGAAAAAAACGAAGTTTCCGATGCCATGATGGACAGGTTAGCAGGAAGATCCGCAGGTTTCAGCCTTGCCAATCTGGAGTCGGTGATTGAACTGGCGGCGCGAACGGCGGCCAAAAAGAACCAGTCGCTAAACGACGAACTGCTGGAAGAGGCTTTCGAATTGAGCAGCCATGGCGAGAAAAAAGATTGGGGACGCCAATACCTTGAACGTGTGGCACGCCACGAAGCGGGTCATGCCTATCTGTGTTTTCTGGCGGGAGCTACGCCTTCGTACCTGACCATTGTTGCGCGGGGCGGCCATGGCGGATATATGGAACATGCCGACACGGAAAACTCGCCCCTGAAAACCCGCGAAGAGTTGTTGGGGCGTATTCGCACATCGCTGGGAGGGCGCGCCGCCGAGATAGCTTACTACGGCGACGAAGACGGAATTTCCAGCGGAGCCTCCGGCGATTTGCAAAGCGCAACACGCATTGCCCGCGCCATGATTTGCGCATACGGCATGGACGAAACTATCGGCATGGCCGTGCTTTCGGAGGAGGAAGCCACCCGTGGGCCCATGGCCGAGAAAATCACGCAGCGCATTTCGGAAATCATCAGCCGCGAACTAGCATACACAATTCAGGTTATTTCCAAAGGAAAACACAAAATAGACGACCTTGTGGAACAACTTCTTGAGAAAAATAAACTGAACAAAGAAGAGATGGAAGAGATTCTGGGATAAAAGTTTCCGGCTCGCCAGAAAAGTCGTGTTTATAGTTTTGAAAATCTTTGCATAAAGTTTTAGACGAAAAGAGTATTAGCTCTTTTTCGGTATTGTTTTATCCAAATTTTCAAGTTCTATCATTCTTTTATGAATTTAACAATCGAAACAGCAGTCGCTAATCAGAGCGGGGCAATGGAAGCCAGAGACCATTTCAAAAACGGGGCGAGTTTGAAAAGCCAAATGAGTAGGAGAAACAAATATCTAAAAAAACTTGACATTACTAAATCATTCACAATGATTTTGAGTGTTGCTCTTTGCATTACGCTGTTTTCTTGCAATGTGTCAGCGCAAACTAATGTTCAATATTATAAAGGCATAGTTGGAGAGGGCGGCATTGTATACATGGCTTTGAGCGGTAACGCATGTATGTTAGCCGTTGGCGAAAATGAAAAAATTAGTCATTGGGATGTGCAACCTGTTGTAAGGGTCGGTAGTACAGGCACAACTTCAATGGACTTAGGATATAGCAATCGGAGTATTGTGCACTTGATTTGGGATAACGACGGTAGTATACGGATTAAAATTAGTAGGGAATTAGTTACATTGAAACCAGTAAATAAAAATGAATTTGATGAAGTGTTGAAAATGCTGAAGTAATTTTCTTGCCCGAGTTTATTTGTTTAATACAACTGGTTTACAGTTTAAAATTTAAAAATACTCGACCGAATTTTACCAAAACTAACATGCCAGCCTACAACATGAGGTTTGGCGCAACGGCGGTGGAAGCCCGCAGAACGTGCAGTGCGTTGGAATGAACTTTCGGAG
>WRIQ01000049.1 GCA_009782655.1 Prolixibacteraceae bacterium | reverse complement strand
CGAATAATAATTACAAAATGATTAATGTAATAATAGGAGTAATAGCAGGGTTTCTCGGGGGAGGAGCTTTATCCTACTTTCTGTGGGACAAAGCGTTGAGTTCGAGAAAACAAAAAATGGTCAGCGAAGCCGAAGTTGAAGGCGAGGTCATTAAGAAAGAGAAAATGCTGCAGGCAAAAGAAAGATTTCTGCAACTGAAATCGGAGCACGAAAAGCAGGTGAACGAAAGAAATCAGAAAGTAGTAGCGCTCGAAAACAAAATGAAACAAAAAGATGCGACCATGCAACAGCAACGCAATGATTTGCAGCGCGAAGTGAAAAATTTCGAAATCGAAAAACGCAATGTCGAAATCATACGCGAAAACCTGACAGCGCAGTTGGCCGTAATTGACCAAAAAAACGACGAATTGGAGAAAATGCACCGCCAGCAAGTGGAGAAACTGGAACAGGTTTCGGGAATGTCGGCCGACGAGGCCAAGGCGCAAATGGTTGAATCACTGAAAGAAGAAGCCAAAACCGAAGCCATGTCGTACGTAAACGAAATTATGGAAGAGGCCCGGCAAACCGCCGGTAAAGAAGCTAAAAAAGTGGTGGTGAAAACCATACAGCGGGTGGCCACCGAAACGGCCATCGAAAACGCAGTTACCACTTTCCACATCGAAAGCGACGAAATAAAAGGACGCATCATCGGCCGCGAAGGACGCAACATTCGCGCTCTGGAAGCTGCTACCGGCGTTGAAATCATTGTCGACGACACACCCGAAGCAATCGTCCTTTCGGCCTTCGACCCCGTGAGGCGCGAAATCGCCCGTTTGGCATTGCACCAATTGGTAACCGACGGACGCATACATCCGGCGCGCATCGAAGAAGTGGTGCAGAAAGTGAAAAAACAGGTGGAAGAAGAGATCATCGAAACCGGCAAACGCACAGCCATCGATTTGGGAATACACGGCCTGCATCCAGAACTGGTACGATTAGTCGGCAAAATGAAATACCGCTCCTCATACGGGCAAAATCTTTTGCAGCACTCGCGCGAAGTAGCCAATCTCTGCGCTGTGATGGCGTCAGAATTGGGTCTTAATCCAAAAAAAGCGAAACGTGCCGGACTGCTTCACGACATCGGCAAAGTGCCCGACGACGAGCCAGAATTACCACACGCAGTGCTGGGCATGAAACTGGCCGAGAAATACAAGGAAAAACCGGAAATATGTAATGCTATAGGCGCCCACCACGACGAGGTTGAGATGCAAACTCTGCTGGCGCCCATCGTTCAGGTATGCGACGCCATATCGGGAGCGCGGCCCGGCGCACGCCGCGAAGTGGTGGAATCATACATAAAAAGGTTGAAGAACCTTGAAGATTTGGCGCTTTCCTATCCCGGAGTTATGAAAACATACGCTATTCAGGCGGGACGTGAACTTCGCGTTATCGTGGGAAGCGACAAACTCAGCGATCAGGAAACAGAACAACTGTCGTATGACATTGCAAAACGGATTCAGGACGAAATGACCTACCCCGGACAGATAAAAATCACCGTAATACGAGAAACAAGAGCTGTAAATTACGCCAAATAAAAGTCGAAGATAAAGAATAAAAACATGAACCGTTCCGGAGTTTTCCGGAGCGGTTTTTTGGTATTTGTCAGACGAGTCGGGATTGTTCGGGGTTTCTGATACACTTCCCGCAAAATAACGGAATCTCATTCTCGAAAGGCAGTGGAAAAACAGGAGAGAGATATACGCTGCGTACGTGTGTTGTTTTATGATTCCTGCGTTCGACGTAGAATTGGCAGGTAAGAGAAAACCTCTTTTCGTTAATCGATCTTCCCGGGATTTAAAATATTGATCATCTGGATAATATCCTCGGTTTTGTTGAGAAAACCGTTTTCGGCATAGGAACGTTCGGTGATTTCCAGAAGGCGCGTGAGAAACCGTTGCGGCGGACTGGCTTCGAAAAAGCGTTGTTCGGGATTGTATTTAAGCCGTTTAAGTTGAAACTCGAGTTCGCGGCGTCCGGCGACAGAACCCTCGTTCGACGGATTGATATAAAAAAGTACTTCGGTTGTCAGGTTGTGTGGGTTCACCCTGTGCGCCAGCCGCTTGTCCACATATGCCAGCAGTGGATTGTGCGGTATATCCACAAAACGAACGTCCAAATCGAGTTTGTTAGCAACAATGGCATACAGCAACGCTATGGAGACCTGATTTCCCATTTTGGTCTCCAGAATATTGTTTATAAAACAGTTTAGCGGGGAGAAATAGTTGTGTATGTTAATCTTGAATCCCAAATCGTTGAAAAAAATATGGTTAAGCACCGTAATTTTCTCCAGCGACGTCAGCGAATTATTCAATTCGATCCACACTTTGCGCCTGATTTCGTCAATTTTCCGCAGAACGCGCTCGGTGTTCAAATCGGTATAATGATATTTGCTAGCCAAGATAAAGCCATCGAGAAGCGCGGGGTTTCTCCGCTTCGACCATTTGTGCAACTTCGCCGAGTTGTCTTTGAAATATATCCTCCGGATGATGTTTTCGATTCGCGACTGGCATTGCTCTTCGGGGGAAGTTTCCCACAGGGTTTCAAGTTCGGGAATTATTTTTGTCGACTCTTTTAACAGCTCTCTTTCAACATGTTCGTAAACAATCGGACAGGGATCGTCGAGCAACTGCAACAGGGCCTCTGTTTTTTTATTCCGCAAAACTTTCATGGCTATGATGTTAACCGGGTTAAAACAGTTTGTATCAGTTTCTCCATCTCGGGATGGTAGCTTTCGTTGGTTTCTTGGGTGATACGGTTGGTGATTACCAGACAAATGGTGAGGGCGTGATGTCCCAAAAGGCCTGAAAGCCCGTAAAGAGCCGAACTTTCCATTTCGTAGTTGGTGATTCTCTGTCCTTTATGATGAAACTGTTCTATTCTTTCGTTTAAGTACATCATGGCAGGAGTAAGACGTAAAGTGCGTCCCTGAGGACCGTAGAATCCGGGTGCTGATATGTTGATTCCTTTTGTAAAATATTCGTTGTCAAAAAGTTGCAATAATTTGCGCGAGGCGTTTACGACGTAGGGAGTAGGCAGTTTTTCGCTCCAGTTAACAAATTTCCTGAATGTTTCTTCAAAGGATATGTCGCAAATCGATTCGAAGCCGGCATAAAAAGCAAGCATTCCATCAAACCCGATTGATTTTTTACTCACTAACCACGAATTTGTGGGATATTCGGCTCTCAGGCTTCCGGTGGTGCCGATTCTGACAAAACTCAATGAACGGTGTTCGCTGTTCAACTCGCGCGTTTGAAGATTGATGTTGGCAAGCGCGTCAATCTCATTAACAACTATATCGATATTGTCGGTGCCGATTCCCGTAGAAAGTACGGTCAATCTTTTTCCGTTGTAACTTCCTGTGCAGGTCACAAATTCTCGGTTACTCACAACAAATTCTTTCGTGTCGAAAAAATCCGCCACAGTTTCAACTCGTCCCGGATCTCCCACCAGAATCAGCGTATCGGCAATCTGTTCCGGCAGCAAGTGAAGATGAAAAATTGTCCCGTCAGGATTCAATATAAGTTCCGATTCTTTATTCATAAAATTTATACTTTCTTATAGTCCAAAAATAAGGCAAATATTGAACGCTGCACAATATGTAAAACATTTCTTTTCAACATTGGGTAGAAAATTATTTTCTTTATCCGTTAATAACCTGCACGGCATAAACTCAATACGGCTTTGTTTTGTGTTTTTCTGATAATAAATAGCATACGCAAAAATGATATTATATGACAGGGTTGTGCTGTAGCGGATAAAAAGATTCCGTAATTTGTGCAACCCATACATGAAATTGCCCTCGTGCCTCTGCAAAAAGAGAGGGAATAAAAAACCGGCGACTTTTTACAGACGCCGGTTTCCCGTTTTTTTGCTATTCCGAATTTATTCTGCAAGAATATTTCTCTACATTTTCGCTAAAACATAAATCCAAGCGAAACATTGAACTGATTTCGGGTGATAGATTTATTAACTTCAACCATTCCCCAGTCGTAACCGGCTTTAATCCTGATGCGATTAAACTGGATGCCGCCTCCTGCGCCCAGCAAAACATCGAAACGTTTCATATCGCCATACCAGTCGTGAGTTGTGTTGCCTTCGGCTCCGGCTACTTGTCCGGTTATTTTATTCTTTCCGGCTAAACCGAAATAAAAATCAGGCCCTGCATAGAGAAAGAATTTCGATGATGCGTTAAGCGGAATGGAATACATGGCTCTCACCGGAATGTCCACATAATGTCCGGTGCTTTTTAATTCTACGGAAGCAAGACTGCCACCGGTAGCATTTTTTTGCGTCAAGAAAGTGTATCCTACACCATAATTCAACGCAAAATTCCCCTGAACAGTCATGTCGTACGTAGCGCCTACGCGAAATCCGTTAAATGGTTCATTAGCTTTGGAAAACTTGGAATTTACATATCCAGCTTCAATGCCCACCTGGGCGTTTGCGCCTATTGCAACTATTGCAAAGACGGCAACTAAAAACAATCTCAATAATTTTTTCATGATCTTTTTCTTTTAATTTTAATTGTTGGTGATAAAAACGAAATTTGATTCATTTTATTTCATATTGCTATTTTTTATTTCATATTGCTATTTTACTCATTGTACAATCAGATGAAACCTGTATGCAACACATTCGGCTTTCACGGCTTACAAATATGTTGCCGAGATTTTCCCCAATGGCAAAATAGCTCCCTGTGCGGCTTTTCAAACCATTCGGTTTTGTGTCATTTCGGCTCCTCACTTTTAATATTGAAAAACATGCGATTCATTTTATTGTCGTTCCTTTAACAGGTTTTTCCTATATTTGTGCGTTTTTTTTAAACAGTACGAAATTTAATCAATATGTCCGTGAAATTTCAGGAATATAAGCAATTAGACTTATCGCAGGTTAACAAGGAGATAAGGAAAAGATGGGAAACAGACGACACTTTTCACAAAAGTATCGATACAAGGGAGGGAAACCAAACCTTTATTTTTTATGAAGGGCCGCCTTCGGCAAACGGGATGCCGGGGATACACCACGTTATGTCGCGTGCCATCAAAGATTTGATTTGCCGCTACAAAACCATGAAAGGTTTCCGTGTTCATCGCAAAGCGGGATGGGATACACATGGGCTTCCCGTAGAATTGAGCGTTGAAAAATCGTTGAAAATTACCAAAGAGGATATAGGCGCAAAAATATCTGTCGAAGATTACAATAAGGAATGTCGCAAAGAGGTGATGAAATATACGCGCGAGTGGGAAGAACTAACCCGCCAAATGGGTTACTGGGTCAATATGGACGATCCATATATTACCTACGACAGTCGCTATATTGAGACGCTCTGGTGGATTCTGAAAAATATTTACCAACAGGGACTGCTTTACAAGGGCTACACCATTCAACCCTATTCTCCGGCCGCCGGAACCGGACTCAGTTCTCATGAGCTGAATCAGCCGGGATGCTACCGCGATGTGAAAGATACAACGGTAGTGGCTCAGTTTAAAACCATTCGCAATACCGAATCGGGATTTCTGTTTTCGGACGTCGATACCGATATTTACTTTTTAGCATGGACAACCACCCCATGGACATTGCCGTCCAACACAGCCCTTTGCGTTGGCCCGAATATTACATATCTGAAAGTGAGGACTTTCAATCCCTATACCGGATTGCCGGTGACGTTAGTCCTTGCCAAAGACCTGTTCAATACGTTTTTCGATCCCAACTTTGCAGACGTTGAACTGGAAACCTATTCACAGGGCGATAAAAAAATTCCATATAAAATCCTGGGCGAATACAAAGGTTCCGAGCTGACAGGCATTTGCTATGAGCAGCTTGTCGACTGGGTAAAGCCCAACGGTAACGCTTTCAAAGTCATAACCGGCGACTTTGTAACCACCGCCGACGGAACCGGAATCGTACACATTGCACCCACTTTCGGTGCCGACGACGACCGCGTGGCGAAACAAAATGGAATTGTGCCGCTTCAGGTTATTGATGCAGATGGGAAAACACAACCTTTAGTCGACAAAAAAGGACGTTTCTTCCGTATCGACGACATGGACGAAACCTTTGTAAAACAGTTTGTCAACACGGAAAGCTATGCGCCGTTTGCCGGGCGGTATGTAAAAAATGAATACGACGATTCGCTGATCGGAAGCGAAATAACCATCGACGTCGATATCGCGGTGATGCTGAAGCAGGCCAACAAAGCTCTCAAAATCGAAAAATATATACACAGCTATCCGCATTGCTGGCGTACCGGCAAACCGGTGCTGTATTATCCGCTCGATTCTTGGTTTATACGCACCACGGCAGTGAAGGATAAAATGATTTCGCTGAACAACACCATTAACTGGAAGCCCAAAGCTACGGGAACCGGACGTTTCGGCAACTGGCTCGAAAATCTGGTGGACTGGAACCTGAGCCGCTCCCGTTTTTGGGGAACACCGCTTCCCATTTGGCGCACCGAAGACGGCGCCGAAGAAAAATGTATCGGCTCGGCCGAAGAACTGATAAACGAAATCGAAGCTTCGGTGAAAGCAGGATTTATGAAGGAAAATCCCTTCAAAGATTTTGTGCCGGGTGTTTATACGAAAGAGAATTACGAAAAAATTGATTTTCATAAACCTTATGTGGATCAGATAATTCTGGTTTCTCCGAAGGGTGAAGAAATGTTTCGCGAGGCTGATCTTATCGACGTATGGTTCGATTCGGGGGCGATGCCGTTTGCGCAATGGCACTATCCCTTCGAGCGAAACCTGCCGGGCAGTAAAAATCCCGGCAGCAAGCCGGTTCTCCCTTTTCCCGCCGATTTCATCGCCGAAGGCGTGGATCAAACCCGTGGATGGTTTTTCACATTGCATGCCATTGCCACAATGGTTGACAATTCGGTGGCCTTTAAAAATATCATTTCCAATGGATTGGTATTAGACAGATATGGATATAAAATGTCGAAACGCCTCGGCAATGCTGTCGACCCGTTCGAAACCATCGAAAAATATGGTTCCGATCTGTTGCGCTGGTATATGATTACCAATTCGCAGCCTTGGGACAACCTGACATTCGACATTGCAAGCGTGGATGAGGTGAAGCGCAAGTTTTTCGGCACTTTGTACAATACATACAGTTTCTTTGCGCTTTATGCCAACGTGGATAATTTCACTTACAAAGAAACCGACATTCCCGTTTCAGAACGACCCGAACTCGACCGATGGATAATTTCGCTGCTCAATACGCTCATAAAAGAGGTGGAAGACAGTTACGAGAACTATGAACCCACGC
>WRIQ01000048.1 GCA_009782655.1 Prolixibacteraceae bacterium | reverse complement strand
TTTGCCCCCGGGGTTGAAACTGGAAAGCAACTCCATCATTTCGGTTAACGGCGGCCATGGCAAAAATGATTTCCCTGAAGCGGAAATGCAGATTTTAGGATGTGTTTCAGGAGAAAAAATGTCGGTGAAAAGTTTGGAAAACCAGATGGGCAGCCAATTTTCGCTTCATGCGCTCCGCAACCTGATTGCTTCCGGTGTGCTGGCACTCGATGAAACAATCAGCGAAAAATATCACGAAAAGATGCGTGCCGTTGTTACCTTAAATCCTGAATTTGCCCAAAAGCGGGCTTGGTGCCAATTGCAGGATTCAATGCAAAAGGCGCCCCGACAAAAAGAACTGTTGACCCGATTTGCGGAACTGACCGCCTTTACCGAGGAAAACAGCCGGAAAGCCGTTCCCAAAAAGGAGCTTCTTAAGAAATCGAATGTCGGCGAAAGCGCGTTAAAACAGTTGGTAAACAAAAAGATATTCGCCATTGAGTATGAACCGGTTTCGCGCCTCCAATCCGGCATTTCCACACAAAATCCGAAACATGTGCTCACCGAAGCCCAACAGAAAGCGTTAGAAGAAATAAAAATTCAATTTTCTGACAAACAGACTGTTCTGCTGCATGGCATAACCGCCAGCGGCAAAACCGAAATTTACATCCACCTCATCGACGAAACGCTCGCCGCAGGGAAACAGGTTTTATACATGGTTCCCGAAATAGCTCTAACGCCGCAGATTATCAATCGGTTGAAAAATGTTTTCGGGAACAAAGCCGACGTTTACCACTCGAAGATGAGCGACGCCGAGCGTGTTGAAATCTGGAACAATGTGTTGTCGTTTTCCCGCGGCGGCAACAGTTCCACGCAGATAATACTTGGAACACGGTCATCGGTTTTCCTGCCCTTTGCAAACCTGGGGCTGATAATCATTGACGAAGAACACGAAAGCTCGTACAAACAGTTCGATCCTGCTCCCCGGTATCACGCCCGCGACTCGGCCATCGTGATGGCACTTCACCACAACGCCAAAGTACTGCTCGGCTCGGCCACTCCCTCGTTCGAATCCTATTTCAATGCAAAAGCAAGACGTTATGGCTTGGTGAAATTGGACAAACGGTTTTCGGGAGCGCCAATGCCCGATATCCTGATTGCCGATGTGAGCGACGCCTACAAACGCCGACAGATGAAATCCATTTTCACGCCGCAACTCTACAATCAGATTGCGGAGGCTTTGGATGCCAACAGACAAGTTGTTCTGTTTCAGAATCGGCGCGGATATTCGCCATTTATCGAATGTATGGCTTGCAACCAGATTCCGCGGTGCAAAAACTGCGACGTCAGTCTCACCTATCACAAGCAGCAGAACCGGATGGTTTGTCATTATTGCGGCTATCGCATGCCATATCCCGAAAGATGCCCGTCGTGCAATTCGAACGATATTAAATCGCGCGGAATAGGCACCGAGAAGATTGAAACAGAAATCGCGGAACTCTTCCCGCAGGCACGCATTGAACGAATGGACATCGACTCGACGCGCTCGCGCTTTGCCTTCGAAAAAATCATTGGTCGGCTCGAAAACCGCGAAATCGACATTCTCGTTGGAACACAGATGATTACCAAAGGACTGGACATTGAACATGTGGCGCTTGCCGGAATACTGAATGCCGATAATCTTCTCAACTATCCCGATTTTCGCGCCCATGAACGCGCATTTCAATTGATGCAGCAGGTGGGCGGGCGCTCGGGACGAAAAAGCGGCCAAGGAAAAGTCGTGATTCAAACTTCACAGCCCAAGCATGAAATAATCAGCGAAGTGGTGCATTACGATTACGAAACTTTTTTCAACCGCAATATAGCCGAACGAAAGCAGTTTTCGTATCCGCCGTGGTTCAGGCTGATAAAAATCACCGTTAAGCACAAACAGGAAAATACATTGAACAACGCCTCTTCGTTGTTGGCCGACCGACTGCGTGCGACGAAAATGTTCGGCGTACTGGGGCCCTCCACGCCACTCGTGGGAAAAGTGCAGCAATGGTATTCCAAAGAAATCCGGCTCAAGATAAAACGCGAAAAAAATGCAAAAGAAATTAGAGGTGTAATTTTTAAGATAAAGGACGACGTTTTACAATCACCTTATAATAAATCTGTTATAATTCAGATCGATGTCGATCCATTGTAAAAAACAGTTTCTCATCTTTTATTGTGCGTTAACCTGAGAAAAACAACTTGAAAGGATTATTTTTTTCCTACTTTTGCAAAACAATATTTCGAACTCGAAAGCGTGGAAAAAGAAAAAATAGATGAATTACTGAGGAAATTCGGAGAAATCACTTCGATAGTGATTGGCGATGCGATGGTTGACAGCTACATGTGGGGGAAAGTCGACAGGGTTTCTCCCGAAGCTCCGATTCCCATTGTGTCGGTTGCCAACAAGGAAAACCGGTTGGGCGGTGCAGCAAATGTCTCGCTGAACCTGCAGGCTTTGGGAGCTACGCCGCTTTTGTTTTCGGTGATTGGCGACGACGAAAAAGGCCGCCGATTCAGGAAACTGATGGAAAAACACAAACTTTCGACAGAAGGAATTTTTATCGATCCTTTCCGCATCACAACCGTGAAAAGCCGTATCATTAGCAGTGGGCAACACATTGCGCGCATTGACGAAGAATCGACCGACTTCATAAATTCCGACCTTGAAATCGCCATTTTCAATGCCATAAAGCGTACGGTGGAAAACAAAAAAATCAACGTAATTATTTTTGTCGATTACGACAAGGGAATGATTACGCCGAAACTTATCGAGAAAGTGATGGAATTGGCGCATCAGCATAAAATTCCCGTCGCCGTTGACCCGAAGAAAAGAAATTTCCATGTATACGATAAAGTCGACCTTTTCAAACCCAACTTCAAGGAATTTGTTGAAGGTACTGCGCAAAACATCAAAAAAGGCGATTTGAAAGCCTTGAAGAAAGCCGCCGAAAATTTGAAAAAAGAAAAATCGTATAAATATATTTTTGTGACGCTCTCCGAACTGGGCGTATTTTTGAGCAACAGCGTGAGCCAAACCTACTACCCCGCCGAAATCCGGTATATTGCCGATGTATCGGGAGCCGGCGATACGGTGTTGTGCGTGGCCAGCCTTTGCCTGGCAGCGGGCGTTTCGCCCCGGCTCATGGCGCTCCTGTCGAATATTGCCGGCGGATTGGTCTGCGAAAAAGTGGGCGTAGTTCCCATCGATCACAACATTTTTGTTAAAGAGCTGGAAAAGACAAACTTCCCTCTCGATGTATGATCTGCAAATCGCTTCGGACTACCATCACCTTATCGCAAAAAAATGATAACTTTGAATCCTTTTAATACATCAGAATAAATATGGGTAAAATTATAGCTTTGGCCAATCAAAAAGGAGGCGTTGGCAAAACCACAACAACCATAAACCTTGCAGCAAGTTTGGCAGTTCTCGACCAGAAAGTGCTCATCATAGATGCCGATCCGCAAGCCAATGCCACCTCAGGATTGGGATTTGACCTGAAAAATATTAAAACAAGCATCTACGAATGTTTTGTCGACGAAGTGGAAATAAAAAAAATCGTCCACAAAACGGCAATCAACAACCTTTTCCTCATTCCGTCGCACATCGATTTGGTGGGAGCCGAAATAGAGATGCTGAATCTTCCCAATCGCGAAAAAGTACTGAAACACAGTATCGAAGATTTGAAAAACGAATATGATTTCATTCTAATCGACTGTTCGCCTTCCCTGGGGCTCATCACGGTGAATGCGCTAACAGCTGCCGATTCGGTGATAATACCCGTGCAATGCGAATATTTCGCCCTCGAAGGGTTGGGAAAACTACTGAATACCATTAAGATAATACAAAACCGGTTGAATCCGAGCCTCGAAATCGAAGGTTTCCTTCTCACCATGTACGATTCGCGACTGAACCTTTCAAATCAGGTTTACGAAGAAGTGAAACGCCATTTTCAAAATATGGTATTCGACACGGTTATCCAGCGGAATGTGAAGTTGAGCGAAGCGCCAAGTTATGGCAAACCTGTGGTACTCTACGACGCCAGTTCGAACGGAGCCATAAATCATATGAATCTGGCGCGCGAAATTTTACAGAAAAACAAGTTGACAAATTTAAGTCAGGACGAAAAAGCAAACATCTCAATTTAAAACCATGGCAAAAAGAAGCGCCTTAGGACGAGGATTGAGCGCCTTAATCGATGACGCCGATAAGGTCAAGGAACAAATTTCGGGCATCGCAGAGATCGAATTAACAAATATTGAGGCCAATCCCTTTCAGCCGCGTACCAGTTTCAACGACGAGTCGTTGGAAGAACTGGCCGTTTCCATTAAGGAAGTCGGGTTGATACAACCCGTCACGCTACGCAAAATCGGCGAAAACAAATACCAGATTATTGCCGGCGAGCGGCGGTTCAGAGCCGCACAATTAGCCGGACTGGTGAAAATTCCTGCTTTCATCCGCGAGGTTGATAACGACTCAATGCTGGAAATGGCGCTGGTAGAAAACATCCAGCGCGAAGACCTGAATCCCATAGAGATCGGGGTGAGTTACCAAAGGCTCATCGAAGAATGCGATCTGACACAGGAAACACTAAGTGCGCGGCTGGGGAAAAAACGCTCGACAGTGGCCAACTACCTGCGTCTGCTGAAACTTCCCGCAATCATTCAAAAAGGATTGATAGACAAAGAAATATCGATGGGGCATGCACGCCCACTGATAAATGTGGAAGGAACAGAAACCCAGTTGATGATTTTCGAACAAATCAAAAAGCACGACCTCTCGGTGCGTAAAGTGGAAGAAATAGTGTACAACCTCAGCGCTGAAAACCATGAAAATGAAGAGAACGCGCAAAAAAATAGCGCTCAAAAATATCGTCAGTTGTTTCAGCCGCTCAAGAAAAAATTGGATAACCTGTTCGAATCGCCGGTGAAAATGACGACCGACAATAAAGGGAAAGGCAAAATCATAATTCCTTTTAAAACGCAGGATGAGCTGAAAGAAATTGTTGAAATATTAGACAGCCTGAAATAAGTACAACCTTTTCCTGTTACTTGTAAGGCCGAATTATATAGAAAGAGAGTGAAGTATCGTGGTTAGGATTATATTCAAGTTTTGTTTGACTCTGCCGACAATGTTTCTGTTGTTGCACGGGAGTGTTGCAGGGCAAGTGGTTCCCGTGGATACAACCATTGTGCAGGAAGAGATCATCTATTCCAAAGCTGATACCGTTGTCGTAGTAACGGGAGAAACCAAGGAGATTCCTGAAACGGAAGTCCATTCCCCCAAAAAAGCCGCACTCTATTCGACCATTCTTCCCGGCCTTGGCCAGAGCTACAACAAAAAATATTGGAAAATTCCCCTTATTTATGGCGGTTTTGCAGCATTTGGATATTTCATCGGCTGGAACAACAACAACTATAACATCTATCGAGAAGCCTACTTCGACCTCACCGACGACGACCCCAACACAACATCGTACGAAAAGTTGCCGCAAGTACAGTATTACGACCTGAACAATGTAACGCAATTTACAAATCTCAAACAGGGATTATTACGTGGGCAAAACTACTATCGCCGCAACCGCGACCTGTTGATAATTCTGACCATCGCCTTCCACGGACTGAATATTATTGATGCAAGTGTCGACGCACACTTTTTCAACTGGGATATCAGCGATGACCTTTCGTTCAATTGGTATCCTTCTGTAGAACGCATAAATTCAAACAATTACTTAACCTTGAATTGTACAATTCGATTTTAGTGTTGAGTTGAATTCTTAATTTTTAAGTAAAAATGACTAAATTTTATGTATTAACACTTTTAATTTTGATGGCGTTGCTGCCATTCAACGGTAAATCGCAAAATCATGTGCAAAAAATAGGCAGTTTTCAGATTGCCGAAATCGGCAAAGACTCTTGCGAAACCATTTTTGTAGAACCCGACGAAAACATACGAATTATTTTTTCCGATAAGCTCGACAGCCTTGTACACAGTTGGTATGTGAAAAAAGTGTACCGCCCCGACAGCAGGGAATATAATTCGGCACCACACGCCAATCTGGACGTTTCCGATTCAGTCATAATCGAACGCTTGCAAAATATTCACAGCGACGTCGCCCTGCCGTATAACGACATGGTTCGCAGTCTCATCGAGATGTACATGAACAGGAGAAGCGATCAGACAAGCGTGATAATGGGGCTCTCGGAATACTACTTCCCCATTTTCGAAGAAATTTTCGACAGGTACAACCTGCCGCTGGAGCTTGTTAATGTCTCCATCATCGAATCGGCGCTCAATCCGGTTGCCGCTTCGCGCATGGGAGCCGTAGGGCTGTGGCAGATAACCTTTCCCACTGCCAAACAGTTGAAACTCGAAATCACAACGCACATCGACGAGCGGTGCGACGTATTGAAAGCAACCGATGCCGCCGCCCGCTATTTAAGAGAATTGTACGATATCTTCGGCGACTGGCATCTGGTAATTGCCGCATACAACTGCGGCCCCGGCAATGTGCAGAAAGCCATCAAACGCGCCGGCGGAAAGGCCGATTTCTGGAAGATATATTACGCCCTACCTCGAGAAACACGCGGCTATGTGCCCGCTTTCATCGCTGCAACCTATATGACCAACTATTACCAAGAACACAATATCATGCCCTCGACGCCGCCGGTGCCGCTGGTAACAGACACGCTGATGGTTGGCGATTACCTGAATCTGAAACAGGTTGCCGACATGTTGGACATCGACATTTTTCTGCTGCGCAACCTGAATGCAATGTACCGGAAAGATATTATTCCGGCGTCGGAACAAAGGTCGTTGCCCTTGCGCCTCCCATTGGACAAAACCTATGCTTTCATTGATAAAATGGAAGAAATATACAGCCACGAGCGCGAAAAATATTTTCCCAACAACAAGTTAGTGGTTCCGGAAGCTCTGGCTTCATCGGCAAACTCATACAGCCCTGTCAATCTGGAAGGCAAAGCAAGAATCACATATACAGTGAAATCGGGCGACAATCCGGGATATATTGCCCAATGGTACAACGTCAGACTGAATGACCTGAAAGACTGGAACAATATGAGCCGCAACCTGATAAAACCGGGGCAAAAATTAGTGGTTTATGTGCCTGAAGGCAAGAAGCAACAGTATGAACGCATTGAGCAAATGTCGTTCGACGCCAAGCAGGAAATGGTGAAAAAGAATTCGCCGCAAACCGAAAAAAAAGAAAACGCCGAACCCGATGGCAACTATGAATATTATGTGGTGCAAGCCGGTGATAACCTTTGGGATATTGCAAAAAAGTTTCCCGGAACCACCGACGACCAAATCAAAAACCT
>WRIQ01000047.1 GCA_009782655.1 Prolixibacteraceae bacterium | reverse complement strand
CCTTATTTTTTACGGGAATGGTTTCCGTAAGGCTGTCGATTTTTGCCTTGAAATAGGGCGCATCGGCAACAAATTCGCGCACCTGAAAGCGGCGTTTGCCTTGTATGATTATGGTGGTCGTGCCATCGGGCATTTCCAGAATTTTCAAAATTTCGGCTATTGTCCCTGTTTTGTATAGCTCGTCGGGTTGCGGATCTTCCTTGTTTGAATCGATTTGCGCGATAGCGCCCAGTAGTTTATCGCTGCCGTTGGTGTCCTGAATGAGTCTCAGCGATTTCTGCCGCCCCACGGTGATGGGAATGATTACTCCGGGGAAAAGCACTGTGTTGCGCAACGGCAAAATTGGCAAGATTTCGGGCATCTGCAAATTGGGCATCTCCTCATCGTTGCTGTCGGTAATGACAGGGAGAAAATCAGCGTCATTATTCATTAGGTCGGTGAAAAATATGTTGTTTTTTCTCTCGTTTCCTGAATTTCCCATTTTAATTGTATTAATGACAAAATGTCGTTTTCCATTCTAATTAATTGCGAACAGAGGATAGTCAATAGTTGTGCCACCGGAGAGAAAGCGCCAAAAATTCCGTGTAATTTGCTTAATTCGTGGCCGAAAAGGGTTTTCTAAACAGAATTGTTTTTCAAGTCGTTTCCACACGGTTTTGCTGTTGATCGGGAAAAATCGCAGAAATAAAAAAGCCCCGATTCCGGAGCTTTGCGTCATATCTTCCCTTGATAAACTTTCGTTATTTCTTCCTGCTTTCCATGTGGGTTTTGTAACGGCTCATGAATTTATCGACGCGCCCTGCGGTATCGACCAGTTTCACTTTGCCGGTATAAAACGGATGCGAGGTATTGGAAATCTCAATTTTTACCAATGGGTACTCTACACCGTCAATCTCTACATTCTCTTTGGCCTGCACAGTTGACTTAGTAATAAATGTATGCCCGTTCGACATGTCCCTGAAGGCAACCATTCTGTAACTTTCCGGATGTATTCCTTTTTTCATTGCTATAAATTTTTACCGCGTTGACAATCTGTACCCGACAGCTTCTCCGCATTCTTTAAACTTCATTTTTAATTGGCGGACAAAGATAAGTATACTTTGATAATCTACAATGCTTTGTTTGCGATTATTATAAATTTTTTTACACTGATTAAATAAACGGGGAGCTTTATCATAGTCATCCCCCAAAAAAGTAAAGCAGTCACTTTCAGGAGAAGACATAGATTTTATAATATTACCGAAGCGCGGCAAAAAGGCTTGTTGCGGTCGAATAGGTAGCGCATGGTGTAATGTGTTTTGGTTTTTTTGCCGCCCACCGATTCGTAGAGGTTGATAATCTTCGGATTAAAGTCGCCGGCCCACGAAAGTTCCATCTCTTTGTACCAAGGTTTGCGATACATGGCCGGACGCAGATGCCAAAATATGGCCGATTCGATTCCCGATTTTTGATATTTAGGCGCGATGCCGATAATCAGGCTCCGCGTTCGCGTCATTATATGTTGATTTTTGTACCACAGAATTTTCAACACATTCAGCAGATTGGTCTTGCCGTTTAGTCTGGCCAGCAACTGGTTTATATCGGGCACCATCACAAAGAATGCGATGGGTTCATTGTCGTGATAAGCGAACCAGATAAATTCTTCGTCTATCAATATTTTAGCGCCGATCATAAAATCGTATAAATCTTTTTTATTCAACGGTTTATAGTTTTCGTGATGTTGCCATGCTTTGTTGTATACTTCCGCAAAATCGTCGACAAATTTGTCGGTTTCCTTCCATGAAAAATGACGAAACCTGAACTGCGGTTTTCCGGCCACCCATTCGGCGATTTTCCAGAATCGGGCGGGGAGTTCCGGCATGGTCACATCCAAGTGATAGCTGTATTGCTCGAAATAAATCTGAAAGCCGAAACGGGTAAACAGGTTGAGATAGTATGGTGGATTGTAGGGCATGCCAAACCCCTGCGGCATGAAGCCATCGACGAGGAGTCCCCAGTTGATGTAATTTTCGCCGAAATTGACAGGGCCGTCCATCGCCTCCATGCCTTTGGCTTTCAGCCATTCGCGAGCAGCGGCAAACAACATGTCGGCCGCTTCCTGATTGTCGATACATTCAAAAAAACCGCATCCACCAGTGGGCTGTTCGTAAACTTTCGCCTTGTCGGTGTTGTAAAACGCCGCGATGCGCCCCGCGAGTTTTCCCTTTTCATCGGTCAAAACCCAGCGGATGGCCTCACCGCCTTGGAACGACGAATTTTTCCCGGGCGTAAAAATATCCTCCACAGACTGCTCCAAAGGGCAAACCCAATGGGGATCGTTACGGTAAATTATATGCGGCAACTTGTGAAAAAGTTTCCGCGTTTTTCTGTCGTTAACCTCCAATAACTGCATCGATACTGATTTTCAATTCTTCGATAAAAATAGGCTTTTTGTTGGGAAATTGTGATAATTTTTAGCGATGGGAGGTGAAAGAAAAAAACAGGGGTTGCAACACAGAGCGCAGGCTATCAGTAATCGCTGACGTTGTTCGCCGTTCAATCCGCGACCGGTCTCGCCGATCATCGCATTGAAATCTTTAGGGCTCTCGTTTATTTCGCTTTCAATCTGTACAAGGCGGGCTTGCCTTGCGCATGCGCATATAATCAGTATGTTCATCATTATCATCCCTTTTTAGGGGCCGGACATGATTCCGAATCTCGCAGGTTATTAATCCACGATCCCAAAAAATAATGAATAGCAATCGCTTTTTCTAACTTTTTTTCCAATACTTTTATATTGGCCGATCTGTAAATATACTTTTGAACATCTGTTTTTGACCAAGGAGACACCTGTTCCGCAGGGAAAAAACTTATATCGTTTTTATCAGGATATCTTTCATATAAACCGGTCAACATCAAAGATCCGGTTGATTCCAATACGTTGCGAAATTTATTTCCGGAATATATTATGGATACATCATGCAAATATGTGATGATATAACACAAATTCAACCCATAAATGCAACTTTTTCGGAGGTAGCTGATAAGGGCTAATTTTTTGAGGGGAAGAGAAAGTATAAACCACTTTCCCTTCCCCTCAAATGGAAAAAACGCCTAATTTTGTCCTCGTCTTAAAAAGTTGAAATTATGGGTTGAATTTATGAAAATCAACTTTGAGAAAAATCCTTATACATGGAGGAAAAAATATGCGGGTAGTTATTCAGCGGGTAAACAGGGCAAGCGTTGCTGTTAAAGGAAGAATCACGGCTGCGATTGACGGGCAGGGATTGTTGATTTTGTTGGGCATTGAAGACGCCGACAACCAAAGTGATGTCGACTGGCTTGTGAAAAAGATTCTGCAATTGCGCATTTTCAACGACGCCGACGGAGTGATGAATCTTTCGGTGCAGGATGTGGGCGGCAATGTTATTGTGGTCAGTCAATTTACGTTGCATGCCGTTGTCAAAAAGGGCAATCGCCCGTCATACATTCGCGCCGCGCACCCCGAAACAGCTATTCCGCTTTATGAATCTTTTGTGGAAACATTGCAGGAAATATTGGGGAAGTCTGTCGGAACAGGCATTTTTGGCGAGCAGATGGATGTTTCGCTCGTCAACGACGGCCCCGTAACCATCATTGTCGACACGAAAAATAAAGACTTCTGAATTTTCAAAACTCCACGATATGACAAAACAACAGATAACGCTCGATGAGGCGCAGCAAATGGTCGACGAGTGGATTACCACCGTTGGTGTGCGATATTTCAGCGAGTTGACCAACATGGCGATTCTCACCGAAGAGGTGGGCGAGCTGGCGCGAGTCATGGTCCGCACATATGGCGACCAGTCGTTCAAACAGTCCGATTTGCAAAAAAATCTTGCCGACGAAATGGCCGATGTGCTTTGGATACTGATTTGCTTAGCCAACCAAACCGACGTTGATCTCACCAACGCATTTTTGAAAAACATGGAAAAGAAAAATAACCGAGACAAGGAAAGACACCGAAATAACGAAAAATTGAAGTAGAAACGTAATAAATTAGTTCACCACACAGGTAAATATTGTTGTTAGGTGCAAGCGGTAGACAGCGCGCAGTGAGTCAGACAGAAGAATTGGGAATTGTATGTAAAACAAAAAATCAACACAATAAAAATTAAAGTATCTGATTTTGATTAATAATTAAAAAAAACGGCCGATTATATCAGCAACTTTTCACCTTCCGATTTGGCGATGACAACCGCTCCGCAGCTATCGCTCCATACATTGACCGTGGTGCGCATCATATCGAGGACAATATCCACCGAAAGAATCAACCCCACACCTTCCAGCGGCAAGTTAACCGCGCTGAGAATTACGGTGAGCATCACCAGTCCGGCCATGGGAATGCCGGCAGCGCCTATGGAAACCAGCATGGAGGTGAGGACAATAATAAACTGTTGATAAAATGAAAGATCGACGCCATAAACCTGAGCGATGAAAATCACTGCGATACATTCGTATAACGCGGTTCCGTCCATGTTGATGGTGGCGCCAAGGGGTAGCGTGAAACTGGAAATCTTGTTAGAAATGCCGTCTTTCTCCTCGACGGCTTCCATGGTAAGGGGCAGCGTGGCGCTCGACGAGGCCGTTGAAAAAGCTGTGAGCAACGCCGTAGCCATATTCTTAAAATGCTTGACAGGGTTGGCTTTGCCCAAAAATTTCACAATTGCAGGCAGCGTTATGATAGCATGAACCGCCAGCCCGACGATTACCGTGAGCATGTAAATAGCCAAGCCGCCAGCAATGTTTCCCAGCTTATCGGCATTGCGGACTACTTCGCGCGAAACGATTCCTAAAATTCCCAGCGGCGCAAAGCGAATTACAAAAGTGGTAAGTTTCATCATCACCTCAAAAACGCCTTCGAAGAAGTTGGTCAGCGGTCTACTGTATTTCTCCTGTACCTGCGTAATGAAAAATCCGAAAACAATGGCAAAGAAAATAATCGGCAGTATGTCGCCCCGTGCCATCGAATCGATAATATTTTCGGGAACTATGCGAACCAGAATGTCCAAGACCTTTCCCGAAGCGCCTTCAATTGCAGTGACATTTTCGCTGAAACCCATTTCAACACCCACACCCGGCCTGATGGTATTGGCAAAAATCAATCCCGTCATGATGGCTAAAATGCTGGTGGCAAGATAATAACTGATGGTCTTCAACCCGATGCGGCCGAGGTTTTTACCACTTCCTATGCTGGTTACGCCGCTCACAATCGACGAAAAAATGAGCGGCACAATCACCATCTTCAAGGCGCGCAGGAAAATATCGCCCAATATCGACGTGTATTTCACCGCCGCAGGGAAAAAATATCCCAATAAAACGGCAATAACCAAGGCAATCAGTATCTGCCAGTGTAATTTGAGTTTCGGCATTTTCATTTGATTATTATTAAGTTGTTACCATACACCTGCAAAATTTTTCTCGTTTTTTCGCAAAATCCCTGACTTTGCCACCTCCCAACAGCCTTTAAAAATAGTTAAAAATGTTATCCCTTGTTTTTAGTAACCGATTATTCCTTAACTTGCAAAGCAACACAGTACGTAACAGTTACTGATATTAACGAAGTTAAGTTACTGTAAATTAAAAAATACAATATCAAATTCGAATTAATATTTTAAAATAAAAAATATGACAAGACTGATTGGCAGATTACCCAAAGTAGGAATTCGTCCGGTAATTGACGGACGTGAGCGCGGCGTGCGCGAATCGTTGGAAGCGCAAACCATGAGCATGGCAAAAGCTGCCGCCCGACTGATTTCCGAGAATCTGCGTTTTCCCGGCGGCGAGCCGGTTGAATGCGTTATTGCCGATACAACCATTGGCGGAGTGCGCGAAGCAGCCATGTGCGCCGACAAGTTCGAGCGCGAAGGCGTGGGCGTTTCCCTCACCGTGACTCCCTGCTGGTGCTACGGCTCCGAAGTGATGGATACCAATCCGCTGTTGCCGAAAGCCATATGGGGTTTCAACGGTACCGAACGGCCGGGAGCTGTTTATCTGGCGGCGGCGCTGGCCGGTTATTCGCAAAAAGGACTGCCTGCATTTGCTATTTATGGCAGGGATGTGCAGGACGCTGCTGACACGGAAATTCCTGCCGATGTAAGCGAAAAAATCCTGCGTTTTGCAAAAGCTGCATTAGCTGTGGCGCAAATAAAAGGAAAGTCATACCTCTCGCTGGGATACACATCGATGGGAATTGCAGGCTCCATGGTGTCGGCCGATTTCTTTCAAGAATATCTGGGAATGCGCACCGAGTTTGTCGATATGACAGAAATTTTGCGCCGCCTCGACCAAAATATCTACGATCAGGAAGAATTCGAAAAGGCAATAGTTTGGACGAAAGCCAACTGCGTTGAAGGCGACGACATTGTGAACAAACCGGAGATTAAAGCAGATCGCAACCGGAAAGATTGGGAATGGGAAATAGTTGTGAAAATGACCATTATCATACGCGACATGATGATCGGAAATCCCAAACTGAAAGAGCTGGGATTCGGTGAAGAATCGAACGGCAGAAACGCCATTGCCGCTGGTTTTCAAGGGCAACGACAATGGACTGATTATTACCCAAATGGCGACTTTTCGGAAGCTCTGCTCTGCTCTTCGTTCGACTGGAATGGAATCCGCGAAGCTTTTGTGTTGGCTACCGAAAACGACAGCCTCAACGGAGCATCCATGCTATTTGGGCATTTGTTGACCAATATGGCGCAGATTTTCAGCGACGTGCGCACATACTGGAGCCCTGCGGCTGTTAAAAGAGTTACCGGCAAAGCTTTGACAGGACTTGCCAAAGATGGCATCATCCATCTGATCAATTCGGGAGCCACCACGCTCGACGCCACAGCGCAGCAGCGCAACGCACAAGGAGAACCCGCCATGAAGCCGTTCTGGGAAATTACCAACGATGAGGTGCAAAGCTGTCTGGAAAATACACGCTTTTCGCCTGTCAATCGCGAATATTTCAGAGGAGGCGGCTTCTCAAGCCTCTTCAAGACCGATGGCGAAATGCCGGTGACCATGATACGCATCAATCTGATCAAGGGATTGGGACCTGTGTTACAGATTGCCGAAGGTTACACCGTAACACTCGAAAATGATATGCACGCCATCCTCAACAAACGCACCGATCCGGGTTGGCCAACAACTTGGTTTGCTCCGCGTCTCACCGGCGAAGGCCCGTTCAAAGATGTATATTCCGTGATGGCCAATTGGGGCGCCAACCACGGAGCCATCAGCTACGGACACATTGGCGCAGACCTGATTACGCTGGCTTCTATGCTCCGTATTCCGGTTTGCATGCACAATGTCCCCGAAAGCGATATTTTCAGACCCAGCGCATGGAATGCCTTCGGAATGGAGAAAGAAGGCGCAGATTACAGAGC
>WRIQ01000046.1 GCA_009782655.1 Prolixibacteraceae bacterium | reverse complement strand
CGGCAAACTCCCTGACAACCTTATACAATACGTAAGCCTGTTCGGAGTTGGTCTGGTAAAAACTTTTCGGGCCGATTTTGAACCGCAAACCTTCCATCGTTTCCCAAATGTGATCGTTGCCAGCAAACACTTGTATTTCCCGGTCGGTGATGGTGTCGTTGCCTTTGGTATTAATAACATACAAAAGCGAAGTTATTTCGGGTGCATAAAGCGCCAAAGCCCGGAGCAACGTTTCGCGCTTTTGTGTGTCGTCTTCGAAAAATGAAACGATAACCATCACTTCGCCAGTTGACGATGTGCGGACGATGAGTGTTCGTAGAAATCCTTGCTGCCGCTTGATATCGAAAAACGAAAGTTCATTTTTTATGGCGTAATCGAAAATGAAATTCCGAATTTTGTTAGACGGTTCGGGTTGCAGCCAGCAATATTCAATGGGAATTACTTTGTCGAAAAGTCCGGGAATGTGAAATCCAAGCGCATTCCTATTGGTAATCATCTCCTGATTCTGTATTTCCTCAGTGCTGAGCCAGCGGTTGTTAGAAAAGGTAAACTCCAGTTTGTTGCGGTAGAAAGTTGTATTTTCCGAACCTAAAATAGGCGTCATGGGCGGAATCTGTAGTTTTCCTATTCGGGTGAGCTGGTCTTCCACCTGTCTTTGCTTAAATATAAGCTGCTCGTTGTATGGCAATTGCTGCCATTTGCATCCGCCGCAAATGCCAAAATGCGTACAAAAAGGCAGGATTCGTTTCTCCGAAAATTTGTGATAACGCACAATTCGCGCTTCCTGATATTTTTTTTTCCTGCGGGTAACCTGCAAGTCAACAACATCGCCGGGAATTCCCTGAGTGGTGAAAATTACAAGATCGTCGATTTTGGCTATTGATTTGCCTTCCGCACCAATTTCTGCGATAACGACATTTTCGTATAATGGATGGTTTCGTTCTCTGCCCATATTTTTTTGCCGCAAAAATAGTGTAAAAATATATCGCACTTCAAAGATTTGTGTGAAAATCGGTTTCAAAAAAACGAAGAGAAAAAGCAGGACAGTCAGTGGCAGAATTTGCTGTTTACAGCACACAATGGCGAATCGGAATTTCCATATTCAGCAGGCTGCCTGTTGGAAATAAGGTAAAGCGGAGGCGGAAACAAACTTTTAACTTCTAACCAATTCGGCGTAAATTTCATAATTTTCGCTGTTGAAAATGCAGAAGATAACGGTTTCGGGCAGTGCGTTGTTTGCCAAAAATTTCTTCACTTCGCCAATGGCGATAGTTGCGGCTTCGCGCTTTGGGTATCCGTAAATACCTGTGCTGATGTTTGGGAAAGCCATGGATTTCAGATTGTACTGTTGGGCGATTTCGAGACACCGTCGGTAGCACGAGGCCAGCAGCGCGCTCCTGTTTTGCCTTCCGCTGTACCACACAGGCCCCACGGTGTGAATGACATGGCGTGCCGGAAGCTCAAATCCGGCGGTAATTTTAGCGTCGCCGGTTTCGCAGCCGTTCAGTTTGAGGCAGGCCTCCAAAAGTTGGCGTCCGGCGGCGCGGTGAATGGCGCCATCGACGCCACCGCCACCCAATAACGATTTGTTGGCGGCATTTACAATCGCATCGACATTCAACAATGTGATATCGCCCCGCAAGATTTTAATTTCCGACATAATTTATTGATGGCTATAATTTTAATCAATTTTTAGATTTCAGGCCAAACCTGTTTAATTTTACAGAAAATTTTTCGTAAATTACTATTTTTGCCCTGATTTAAAATGAAAGTCTTAAATTTGTTAAATCAATTAATATTAAATCTAATTACGAATGAACCAGACTTGTCGATTTCTAATGACTTTTTGTGTTGCAGCCTTGCTTTTTTTGCTTCAAAGTTGCGGCATTTCGCCCGGAGGAGGCGATTTTAAGGCTATTGAACAAGGATTTATTGAACCTCCGGAAACCGTTCAGACCAGTATTTACTGGTATTGGATAAATGACAATATTTCGAAAGAAGCCGTTGTAAAAGACTTGCAATCCATGAAACAAGTCGGCATCAACCGCGCTTTCATCGGAAATATTGGTTTGTCGGCGGCGGAGCATCCCTATGGAAAAGTTAAGATTTTCAGCGATGAATGGTGGGAAATCATGCACACAGCGCTGAAGACGGCTACCGATCTAAACATCGAAATCGGGATATTCAACTGTCCAGGATGGAGCCAGTCGGGAGGGCCATGGATAAAACCCGAACAGGCAATGCGTTATTTGGCGTCGTCCGAAACCAAAGTGAAGGGCCCTGCAAAGCTGACGCAGAAATTGGAAAAACCGGCTGCCGATTTTCAGGATGTGAAAGTGATAGCCTGGCCAGTGGGCGGCAATTATCGCCAGAACTTGCTCGACAAAGCCGCTGTTAAGGTTTCGCCGGCAAGTGGAAAAAGCGGGATAAACGACAACAAAACAGAACTCATTCTGAGCGGCAGGGAAGTTACTGTCGATATAAACCTGAAAGAGCCAGCCACGGCACGCAGTCTGGTTATCACAACTTCGCCTCGCCCGATTGTTGCTGATGTTGAGATGCAGGAAAAAACCGGCGATGATTACCGCACCATTAAGAAATTCCGCCTCAACCGCTCCAATCCGGCGCTGAATGTCGGTTTTGAACCCTATGCGCCTGTGGCCGTCAGTTTTTCCGAAACGAAAGCGGCCGATTATCGCATCGTTTTCCGCAACTTCAATCCCGGTAGCGGAATTTCGCATATTCTGTTATCGCCAACAGCGGTGGTTGAACGCTATGCCGAAAAGAGTCTTGCAAAAATGTTTCAAACGCCGCTGCCATACTGGCACGACTATTTGTGGGACAAGCAAGCCGCTATTAATGATACTTCTGTACTTGTAACAGCCGACAATGTGATTGATATTTCCAAATTTATGGCTGCCGACGGAACCTTGACGTGGAATGTTCCTCCGGGAGAATGGATTATCATGCGCACCGGAATGGTGCCCACAGGCGTTACCAACAGCCCCGCATCGCCCGAAGGCACAGGACTAGAGGTCGATAAAATGAGCAAACAGCATGTTGCCGTTCATTTCGACGCTTTTCTGGGTGAAATTATCAGGCGGGTTCCGGCGCAGGACAGAAAGACATGGAAAGTTGTGGTGGAAGACAGCTACGAAACCGGAGGGCAAAATTTCACCGACGGGTTACTGGAAGAATTCAATGAACGCTATGGCTACGATCCGGTTCCGTATCTGCCGGTTTTCCGTGGACACACCATCGGCAATCCCGATTTGTCAGACCGCTTTTTGTGGGATATACGCCGCCTTGTTGCCGACAAAGTTTCGTACGATTATGTAGGCGGTTTGCGCGAAGTAAGCAACAAACACGGTTTGCGCACTTGGCTTGAGAATTACGGACACTGGGGTTTCCCTGGTGAATTTTTGCAATATGGCGGCCAGTCGGACGAAATAGGAGGAGAGTTCTGGAGCGAGGGAAACCTTGGCGACATTGAAAATCGTGCGGCTTCATCGTGCGCCCACATATACGGCAAAACCAAAGTTTCGGCAGAGTCGTTTACCTGTGGTGGACTGGCTTATAGCCGCTATCCGGCAACCATGAAACGCCGCGGCGACTGGTCGTTCACCGAAGGCATTAACAACACGCTCCTGCATGTATACATTCAGCAACCTTACGATGATAAAACGCCGGGGGTAAGCGCAGGTTTCGGCAACGAATTCAACAGGAAAAACACATGGTATAACCATATGGATTTATTCACGGAATATTTGAAACGCTGCAATTTCATGTTGCAACAGGGACTGAATGTGGCCGACGTCGCCTATTTTATCGGCGAAGATGCGCCCAAAATGACCGGCGTTCGCAACCCCGAATTGCCAAAGGGATACTCATTCGACTATATCAATGGCGAAGTGATTATCCGCGATTTGGAAGTAAAAAATGGTATTTTCACATTGCCCCACGGAACGTCGTACCGTGTGCTGGTTCTGCCAAAACTTGAAACCATGCGCCCCGAAGTGCTGCAAAAAATTGAAAAATTGGTGGCCGACGGAGGCGTCATCTTAGGGCCGCCGCCAAGCCGCTCGCCCAGCATGGCAAACTATCCCAAAGCTGACGAAGGAATTGTTGCGCTGGCCAACAAAATGTGGGGCGATTTGTCGGTGAAAAAACGCACATACGGTAATGGTGTTATTTTTACGGATATGTCGATGGAAGAACTATTTGCCGAGTTGAATATGGTCCCCGACTGCACTTTTGAAAACCACGACAGACTGCTCTACAATCACAGAACCATGAACGGCAGCGAAATTTATTTCATCACGAACCAAAGCGACGAAAAGGTTTCTTTCGCCGCAGCTTTCAGGGTGAAAGGCTTGCAACCCGAATTGTGGGACGCTGCCCACGGCGAAATTCGCAAGTTGCCCGCTTTCGCACAAAAAGGTGAAATAACGACGGTTCCCATGCAGTTGCATCCTTTCGAAAGCGCTTTCATCGTCTTCCGCTCCAAAGGAAAACCGGAATTTGCCGATGTGAAAAATAACTATCCCGAAAAGAAATTGCTGGTTGAGGTGAAAACGCCGTGGAAAGTGAGTTTCGAATCGGATGAGGTTAAGCGCGGTCCTGCGGAAATCATTACCTTTGCCACATTGGAAGACTGGAGTAAATGCGACGACCTGCGCATTAAATATTATTCAGGAACAGCTGTTTATAATACTGATATTGAAATTGGCAACATTCCGCGCGGCGAAAAAATAACGCTTGATTTGGGCGCAGTCAGCGTGATGGCCAAAGTAAAAATCAATGATAAATATGTCGGCGGCGTATGGACGGCTCCTTATGTTATCGATATCACAGATGCAATTAAGACAGGTAAAAACTCCATCGAAGTAGAGGTGGTGAATACATGGATTAACCGTCTGGTAGGTGACTGGAACTTTCCTCCGGCAGAACGCAAGACGTGGCTGCACAACAATCCGTGGAATGTCAACACGCCCTTGCAATCCGCAGGCTTGATTGGCCCAGTTACGGTTAATGCAACCCGTTTTTAAACAATCAGGATGTTGCGTTCTTTTAAATTTGTTTTGTGATTAGCCGGTTCTTTAGACAATAAGGGTTTCGTCGAAACGGCGTGGTAAATATAAATTTGAAACAATATAAGTAATTTCTATTTTATACTCAAAATCAATAAAAATATTTTATATGAACAGAATAGCAATATTAATTTTGTTTTTTTCAGGCTTTGGTTTATACGTTCATGCGCAAAAACTGCCGCCTGTTTTCAAGAAGGAATATGACGATAAATATTTCAATGACAGTCGCACGCGCAGTTACCTTACGCCGCAGCGCATAATCTGGCTGAGCGATACCAGCGGGCGGGCGATTAAAAATGCGGGCGGTTTGCTGGCTCCGGGCAACAACGGACAAAGTGAACTGACGAATAAACAAACCTGCCTGATGCAAAGTAGCGACACGGAATTTCCCGGCATCGTTCTGGACTTCGGGCGCGAGTTGCATGGAGGCTTGCAAGTGGTGACCAGCGCTGTGGGAACGAATAAACCCGTGAAAATCCGCGTTCGCTTCGGCGAATCGGTATCGGAAGCCATGAGCGACATCGGTGGCGAACAGGGAGCTACCAACGACCACGCCATGCGCGACTTTGTGATGGAAGTGCCGTGGCTGGGCGTCGCCGAAATAGGAAACAGCGGATTCCGTTTTGTGCGGATCGACCTGATAGAACCCAATACACAACTTAGCATAAAAGAGATAAACGCCATTTTTGCTTATCGCGATATTCCTTACCTCGGTTCGTTCGAATGTAGCAATAAACGCCTTAATGACATCTGGTTGACAGGCGCTTATACGGTTCATCTCAATATGCAGGAGTATCTGTGGGACGGCATCAAACGCGACCGTTTGGTGTGGCTTGGCGACCTTCACCCCGAGGTGATGACCGTCAGTACGGTGTTCGGCTATAATGAAGTAGTGCCCCGCAGCCTCGATTTGGCCCGCGACATCACGCCGCTGCCCGGATGGATGAACGGAATGTGTTCCTATTCGCTCTGGTGGGTAATTATTCATCGCGATTGGTATCTGTATCAGGGAAACAAAGAGTATTTGAGAGAACAGCAGGAATATTTAACAGACCTGCTGGAACTGCTTTTCACCAAAGTAGAACCTTCGGGGAAGGAAAAGTTGGATGGCGGCGGGCGTTTTCTCGACTGGCCGTCAAGCTCGAATGTAGAAGGCGTAAATGCCGGATTGCAGGCGCTGATGGTTATGACTTTTCAGGCCGGAGCCGAAATTTGTCGCGCGTTGGGCGATAAAAAACTGGAAAATCGCTGCACCGAAACAGCCGATCTGATGCGGAAACATGTTCCCAACCACAACAATCTGAAACAGGCGGCAGCTCTGCAATCTATCGCCGGAATGATTACTCCCGAAAAAGCAAATAACGAAGTGCTTTCGGTGGGTGGGCCGAAAAATTTCTCCACATTTTACGGCTATTATATGCTTCAGGCGCAGGCAATGGCCGGCGATTATACGGGAACCATTGACAACATCAGCCGCTATTGGGGTGGGATGCTTGACATGGGTGCCACTTCGTTCTGGGAGGATTTCGACCTCGACTGGACAGAAAATGCCGCGCCCATTGACGCACTGGTACCCGAAGGAAAAAAAGACATTCATGCCGATTTTGGCGCCTACTGTTATAAAAATCTTCGTCACAGCCTTTGCCATGGATGGGCGTCGGGGCCAACAGCATGGCTCACCCAACACGTATTGGGCGTGAAAGTAGTGGAGCCGGGTTGCGCCGTTCTTCGCATAGAACCCAACCTTGGGAATCTTGATTGGGCGGAAGGCACGTTCCCCACGCCCAGAGGCGTTGTGCATATCTCGCACAAGAAAGACAAGTACGGAAAAATAACGACGAAGGTTAAGGCGCCCAAAACAGTGAAAATTATCAGGAAATTGTAGCAGATTTATTCTGTATGTCTAAAAAAATCCGCCACTTGTTTTCCGGAATGGGTGGATTTTTTTGCTTTTTTTTATTATTGTAACGTTTGTTTGTATATATTGGTGTGGTAGCGCAACAGATACGCAGTGGAAATTCCGCGTACTTATTTTTATGCGCGACAGCGTGCTGAAAAGGGGAGAGTCTCTTCTTAGCCATCAGGTTAGATTCTCATTATATTCCAGTATAATATCTGCGGGTTGGCAATCTTAATGTTTTGCAAGCAGCATTCAGGGGTGAAAAACGAATGGCTTTGGCTTTGTTGGTTCTTATTAATCGCTGGCATTTAAGTCAGTCAGTCGATTGTATATTTTTTTCTTTTGCATAATAACTAATAGCCTTTTTGATTTCACCTATTGTTATGTAATCAAAATTGGATAAATTAATAATCATATTTGTATCGTTTGTTTTTTCGACTTCATATTTGTTGATTTTATGAACAATAG
>WRIQ01000045.1 GCA_009782655.1 Prolixibacteraceae bacterium | reverse complement strand
GTGCCAAGTCATTCTCCTTTCGAAGCGCCTTTGACAAGACCTGCTATATCCACAATCTCCACTGTTGTGGGAATTACCCGCGCCGGTTTATCAATTTCCGACAGTTTTATGAGTCGCTCGTCGGGAACGGTGATGATGCCCACGTTGGGTTCGATGGTGCAAAATGGAAAGTTGGCCGACTGTGCCCGCGCACTCGACAAACAATTAAACAATGTTGACTTGCCCACATTGGGTAATCCTACAATTCCGCATTTTAATGCCATATTAAAAAATTTCTGTTTTTCAGGCGGCAAAGTTAATGCTTTCTTGCCGATTAAAACTTTCTTTTTGATGTGCCGAAAAATTTTCTGCCCTGCCAGAATATAAATCCACTGTTTTTATTTTTAATTTTTTCACAATGCAAATCGATGAAAAAAATGAAGTAACGACTGAATAAACTCAGCGGACTGAATGCTTGAGAATTGGAAAATCCCGTTTCCGGGTTGAAATTTCAGACATATTTTGTGGGATTCCGAGGCGGGAACAGGGAAGCAGAATTTCTCAATTTATATCATTTTTTGTGAATGGGTTGAGGAGTTTTCGTTATCTTTGGCCTTTCGGGAAGAAAAATTTATATGGAGAATTTTATTGTTTCAGCACGAAAATATCGTCCGGAATCGTTTCGCAGCGTTGTGGCGCAGGATTCCATTACGGCAACATTGAAAAACGCCATCAAGACGGGGCAGTTGGCACATTCTTACCTTTTCTGCGGCCCGCGAGGCGTGGGAAAAACCACTTGTGCGCGCATTTTCGCCAAAACCATCAACTGTTTCAATCTCAGTTCGGAGACCGAGGCCTGCAACGAATGCGAATCGTGTGTAGCTTTCAACCAAAACCGGAGTTATAATATCCATGAATTGGATGCGGCCTCCAACAACTCGGTTGACGACATTCGCGACCTGATCGACAAAGTGCGCATTCCGCCGCAAATCGGGCAATACAGCGTTTATATTATCGACGAGGTTCATATGTTATCGTCGCAGGCTTTCAACGCTTTTCTGAAAACCCTCGAAGAGCCGCCGCGCCACGCTCTGTTTATTCTGGCAACAACGGAAAAACATAAAATCATACCGACCATTCTCTCGCGCTGCCAGATTTTCGACTTCAACCGCATCAAAGTTGCCGACATCGAAAATCATCTTGATTATGTGGCTTCGCAGGAAGGCATCAAAGCCGAAAAAAGCGCACTGAACGTAATTGCCAATAAAGCCGATGGCGCTCTGCGCGATGCGCTTTCCATTTTCGACCAAATAGTGAGTTTCTGCGGCAAGGAGATTACTTACAAAGATGTAATTGCCAACTTGAATGTGCTTGACTATGAATATTATTTCAAGCTTGTCGATCTGTTTCTCTGTAATAATGTTCCTGAAACGCTGGTCGTTTTCAACGAAGTATTAAACAAAGGTTTTGATGGGCAGCATTTTATCAACGGGTTGACAGGCCATTTCCGCGATTTGTTGGTTAGCCGCGATGCCGTTACGGTTCAATTGCTCGAAGTGGGCGGCGACATTCGCGAGCGTTACAAAACGCAAGCCGCCGGCTGTCTGCCCGATTTTTTGCTCGAAGCGCTGCGCATTAGCAACGAATGCGACTATCAATACAAAACAAGTCAGAATAAAAGGCTCTCCGTAGAACTTGCTTTAGTCAGAATTGCCCAGTTGACCTTAAAAAAAAAATAGCTGACGGCTCCCCTCTGCTGCTGGAACCCATTTTCAGCGATGCGCCGCCAATGCAGCAAAGCGTCGCGCAAGGCGATAAAATTCATCATGACGAACCGTCGAAACCGGCGCTGAAAAAACTCACCAGCGATATTGCAGGGCCGTCGCTGAAGTCGATGCTGGCAGGGGAAACATTGCCCGGCGGAAACGTTTCCGTGCAGGATCAATTTGAATTGTATAACAAAAAAGAGTTGAGCGAGTCGTTTACCGAAGCGCAATTTCACGAAAAATGGGCGACCTTTACCGCCACCCTCGACAACAGGCCAAACCTGAAATCGGCGCTCGCCAATTTCCCTACATTGGTACAGGATAACATGCTGATGCTGAAAGTCGACAGTCCCGTTCAGGAAGAACAGGTCAAAGGAATCAAGCCGCAAATCGTTTCTTGGCTACGGCGCGAACTCAACAATTCGGCCATTGACCTGACAGTGGAAATTGTTGAAGTGGAAGAGGTGAAGTTGGTTTATACCGACGACGAAAAGTATGAAGATATGTTGAAGAAAAATCCCAAGATCGCTTTGCTGAAACAACGTTTCATGCTGGATTTTGATGATTGATTAGGCAGCCAAATTCGGGAGTGTCCGGAAAGATATTGAAAGGCCGCTTTCCTTCTCCCGTGCTGTTCCGACTACTGAAACAGCGAGTCCACAAATTCTTTGCGGTCGAAAATCTGCAGGTCTGTCATTTTTTCTCCGATGCCGATATACTTCACCGGAATTTTGAACTGATCGGAGATGCCGATAACCACGCCGCCTTTGGCCGTTCCGTCCAATTTTGTCAGCGCTATTGCCGAAACGTCGGTGGCTTTTGTAAACTGTTTGGCCTGCTCAAACGCATTTTGTCCCGTTGAGCCGTCGAGTACCAGCAGTACTTCGTGGGGCGCGTCGGGAATCACCTTCTGCATCACCTTTTTTATTTTCGACAATTCGTTCATCAGGTTGATTTTGTTATGTAGTCGCCCGGCGGTGTCAATGATCACCACATCGGCGCCCGACGATTTTGCCGAGTTCAGCGTGTCGAAAGCTACGGAAGCTGGGTCGGAGCCCATTTTCTGCTTCACAATGGGTACGTCAACGCGGTTGGCCCAGATTTGCAGTTGTTCGATGGCAGCAGCCCTGAATGTATCTGCGGCACCCAAAATCACCGATTTACCGGCTTGTTTGAAATTCCACGCCAGCTTGCCAATGGTGGTGGTTTTGCCCACGCCGTTTACGCCCACAACCATGATAACGTAAGGCTGCGGTTTCCCTGCGAGTTCGAAATCGGATGCTTCGCCCGAATTGTTCTCTTCCAGAAGTGCTGCAATCTCCTCGCGCAATATTCGATTTAGTTCGTTTGTTGCCAAGTACTTATCGTGCGACACGCGTTTTTCAATCCTGTCGATGATCTTCAGCGTGGTTTCCACGCCTACATCGGAAGTTACCAACACTTCTTCCAGATTATCAAGTACTTCGTCGTCCACTTTCGACTTGCCGACAATCGCCCTGCTGAGTTTTGAAAAAACGCTCTCACGTGTTTTTTCGAGACCTTTGTTGAGGTCTTCTTTTCTCTCTTTATTGAAAAAACCGAATATTCCCATTTTTTTAATTCCTATTTTCCTACGAAGTTATAAAAATGATTAATTATAAAGCGGTTAAAGGGCAATAAAAAAGCCCTCGCCGCAAGACGAAGGCTTTTCTTAATATTTTTCTCCACTATTTTTTGAAATAGCTCTGCACGTCTTCGTTAATAACGATTTCTTCTTTGAAGGTATAGGCGCCGGTTTTTTCCGATTTCACCATTTTAATGACCTTCGAATAGCCTTTTCCCGACCCTTTTTGCAGGGTTGCAACCGTTTTCTTTGCCATTGTTAAATATTATTTAATTTCTTTATGGATAGTTACTTTTTTTAGAATGGGATTGTATTTTTTCAATTCCAAACGTTCGGTAGTGTTCTTACGGTTTTTGACCGTGATGTATCTCGATGTGCCCGGCATTCCGCTATTTTTATGTTCCGTGCATTCCATGATTACCTGTATTCGGTTACCTTTTGCTTTTTTTGCCATTATTCTGAATATTAAATGTTAGAGATAAGACCTTTTTCCTGCGCTTTCACTAACGCAGTCCTGATGCCTATTTTATTGATCGTTCTCAAACCTGCTGCCGAAACAGTGAGGTTTACCCATCTGTCTTCGTCGGGCAGATAGAACCTCTTGTTGAACAGGTTGACATCGAATTTTCTCTTGGTACGCCTTTTCGAGTGCGAAACATTATTCCCCACCATGGCCTTCTTTCCGGTTATTTGACAAATTCTCGACATTTTTATATATTTTTATTCTTTTTATATGCGTCCTAAAATCGGAGTGCAAAATAAATACTTTTTTATCGAACAATCAAATTCATGCTAACTTTTTTATCTGTTAATAACTTATTTTTAATCGGCGATGCATTCTTGTTTAAAAACAACGTGATGCAAATGCTGTTTTCATTGTTGATATTGTGTAACCAACAAAAGATCAGTTATTGCGCCGTGAGTAGTATTTTAGTATGAATCAGTATTTTTGCATCTGATTTTTTTTTCAAAAATATCGAATAAGGTTTTGGAAGTAACAACTTAAACGATGCGACAATTTGCATAAGCAAATTCTTTTTCAGCAAATCGGGCGAAACAGCAAATCCTGATTTTACCAGATTTTCACAAGCTCTTTGAAGGTTTGCACCGAAGGGTCGTTTTTACCGCGTTCGGTTTTTTCGAACATGCCGTCGATAAATCCTTTGGCGCCGCTCCAATATGTGTGGACGATTCCTGCGTAACGCTCGCGCATTTCGCCGGAAGCGTTTTTGCGGAGCATTTTCATCATTTCAACCTGATCAACAGCTACTTGACTCACATTCCACGGGCAGGCAACCACGTTGTAGCCTTTCGACGCGAACAGGAAAGGGGTAGGGTGCGCTTTTTCGTAGTGCCAGTCGCAGATCACCACATCGCGGGGAATCAGGTTGATGGCTTGGTGGGTGTTGTTGTAGCTTCCTTCCCACAGGCCTATTCCGGTTGTTTTTCCGTCGATGAGGCGGTCGCCCCATATCCAAAATTCCTTGTTAGAGAGCGCTAAGTGGTTGCGTATTTTGGTTACTTCGCCGGCAAAAAGCACCGCAGGGTCGTTGCCGCGGCATCGCTTGCACTGGTCGTGACCGATGTAAAAAACTTCATCCATACCGGCATGAAAAGCGTCGGCTTCGAAAGCTGCGGTAATTTCGTCAACAAGCTCAAAGACAATCTTGTGCAAGTCGGGATGTTGCGGGCAGTAGCTTTTGCAATAAAGCCCGTCAGGGTTGGGCCACTCATATTTTTCGGGCAGCTTCACATTCGGTGTTTCGTCAAATTCGGGATAAACTTCAAGCAGTTTGCCCACATTCGACGCCCACGACTGGTGTCCCAACAGGTTGATTTGTGGTATCAACCGTATATTCCGCGCTTTGCAAGCCTCGACAAGTTTCTTTACATCGGCTTTCGACAGGGGATTTCCGTTGCGCAACTCGGGATGCGATTCGTATTCATATCCGTAATCGACGCGCAAAATCAGCGTGTTAACACCGACAGGATACAACTTCTCGTGAATCAGCGAAACAAATTCGTTGACTTCTGGTTTGGCTGGCGCTGCCACGCATAATCCTTTTACCTTGAAAGGCTGTTGCCCTGCAACTGCAAGCGTCGTCATCAGAATGACAAAAAACAAAATGATTTTCTTATTCATGCAGAGGGATTTTTTGTTATGGTTACTTAAAATGATAATCGGCAAAGCGTATAAATTGTTGCCAGTCGTAGAGCGTGATGTCGTGTACGCCGGTGCGTATATGATAGCCGATTTGGTTCATAATCGGTGTGTTGACCGGTGGCATGTCCGCGGATGTCAAACCGATTTTCCCGAACAACTTGTAAACCGGCGATGCATGGTACCCCGACAGATATTCGCCAAAGGGATCTGCCCACAGATCCTCCTGAGCGCTGGCAATATACACAGGACGCGGCGCTATCATTGCTATCAACTGATGCTGATCGACAGGAAGCGAATCTTCATTATTGTTGTATGCTTTGAAATTTGTGCAAAACCAATGTGGAAACGACGTGTTAATTGCTTCTACGGTTTCGCCTTCTCTCCGTCGCGAGAGCGCGGCACCGCCACAGCCCGATTCGTTGGAGATAACCATGGCAAACCGCTGGTCGAGGGCTCCCGCCCACAATGCAACTTTTCCCAAACGCGAATGGCCCATGACGATAACTTTTCCGGCGTCAACATTCGGATCGGTTTCCATGTAGTCCATGGCGCAACACAGAGCCCACGCCCATGCTGAGATGGCGCCCCATTCATTATTCCGTGGAGCAGTCTGCCCTTCGGCATAAAGCAGAGGATGAACGCCATTGGAAAAATCGTCGTCGTCGGGGTCGATATCGCCGTAATAAATGGTGGCCAACCCGAAGCCGCTTTTCAGAATCTCCTCAATCGGCCAACGGTTGACGCGCACGCCGCGGTTTTTTTCGCTCAACTGATTGTTGGCAATGCCAAACGACGCATTGTTGCGCGACCACGATTCGCTGATGAAAACCTCCGGATCGGTGGTCGTAGTGTGGTTTCCGAAGAAATTGTACCCGATGAATATCGGCGTTTTTTCCTCACGTTTAGGGAGATACATCAGCATTTCTGCCCGTAGGGTTTTCCCGTTTTTTTCGAACAGCATTTCCACCTGACGGCGTGTGCAGTTTGCATAAGGCGTGGCGTCGCTTTCTTCCATAATCCTGAAAGAAGTCATTATCAGCCCTTTGGGAATTTTGCCGTAAACCTGTTCTTCGAAAAGCGCCAACGTTGTTGGCCGCACTTTTTTCTCCCATTTTTTGTGATTTTTGGCAATGGCCTTACCGCCGGGCGCTTTAAACACATCGGGGAGCTGATATGAAACCGACGCACCTTTGGCGGCGGAAATGTTATCTTTCTGAGAGGAAACGCTTCCACATAACAGTAACAGAATCAATATCGAAACGGCGTTTTTCATAAATTAACGGTATGTTTGTGTGGCATAAAAATACAATATTAAGTGCGGAAAACAAAATTGTTACGGAGTTTTAAATAGCGCTGGATTGAAGACCCCTGAATTATCCTGTCTGAATATTAAGCCTTTGTTTTTTATGAAACTGAAACTGAGTTTCGTGATGATTTCCGGAAAGATCGTTGTAATTTTGCGCCCCAATTAAGATTATTGCAAAACGATTAAGAAAATAATAATTTAAACGGTTAGCAACCAAATTTTTAAGCCGTTTTGCAGGAAAGCAGAAAGAATATAGGATGGAAGAAATCAGAAATGTAGCAGTCATAGCCCATGTAGACCATGGAAAAACCACGCTTGTAGATCGTATTTTGCATCAGGTCAAACTTTTTCGCGATAATCAGGCGGTTCAGGAACTTATTCTCGATAATAACGATTTAGAGCGTGAACGGGGCATCACCATTTTATCCAAAAATGTGTCGGTTCGATATAAAAATGTAAAAATAAATGTGATAGATACTCCGGGTCACTCCGATTTCGGCGGCGAAGTGGAGCGCGTACTCAACATGGCCGACGGCGTCCTGCTGATTGTCGATGCTTTTGAAGGGCCCATGCCGCAAACCCGCTATGTGTTGCAAAAAGCGCTTGAATTGGGACTGAAGCCCGTTGTGGTGGTCAACAAAGTGGATAAGCCCAACTGCAATCCGGAGGAAACGCAGGAAAATGTATTCGACCTCATGTTCAGTTTAGACGCC
>WRIQ01000044.1 GCA_009782655.1 Prolixibacteraceae bacterium | reverse complement strand
GGTTACAGCATCAGCCCGATGGATGGATAATCCGCGAGTGGTCGCCGGCGGCAACGGCTATTTACCTCATCGGAGTTTTTAACGGTTGGCAGGAAAACGAATCGTACCGCTTTGAAGCACTTGAAACAGGCAACTGGGAGCTGAAACTGGCTCCCGAACAATTGGCGCATGGCGATTTATACGCCCTCTCGATGCATTGGAACGGCGGACAGGGAAAACGCATTCCCGCGTGGGCGACACGCGTTGTTCAGGATGAAAAAACGCTCATTTTCAATGCGCAGGTGTGGATGCCGGAGAAACCCTATCAATGGAAAAATGCAGATTATAAGCGACGTAGCGACCCACCACTGATTTATGAAGCACATACGGGCATGGCCGGTGAGGAAGAGCGTGTTCACACCTGCGAAGAGTTTCGCCGCGATGTTTTGCCGCGCATACGAAAAGACGGGTACAATACGCTGCAGTTGATGGCCATTCCTGAGCATCCCTATTATGGAAGTTTCGGGTATCATGTCTCCAGCTTTTTTGCGCCGTCGTCGCGTTTTGGCACGCCCGACGAGTTGAAGGCGCTCATCGACGAAGCGCACGGTATGGGCATCGCCGTAATTATGGATTTGGTACATTCACATGCCGTGAAAAATGAAATCGAAGGATTGGGAAAATACGATGGAACACGCTATCAGTTTTTCCACGACGGGCCGCAAGGCGAGCATAAAGCCTGGGATTCATACTGCTTCAACTACGGCAAAAACGAAGTTCTGCATTTTTTGCTTTCAAACATAAAATATTGGCTCGAAGTATTCCGCTTCGACGGGTTTCGTTTCGACGGCGTCACCAGTATGCTCTATTCAGATCACGGTCTGGGCAAAGCTTTCGCTTCGTACAGCGACTATTTCAATGCCAATTGCGACGAGCAGGCAGTAACTTATTTCATTTTAGCAAACAAGCTCATTAAAGAAGTTAACGCCGATTCGTTGACTGTCGCCGAGGATATGAGCGGGATGCCCGGACTTGCCGTTCCTTTGGCCGACGGCGGAATGGGTTTCGATATGCGCATGGCGATGGGCGTACCCGATTACTGGATAAAAATCATCAAAGAAAAAAAAGATGAGGAGTGGCAAATGGGCGAAATATTTTATCAGCTTACTTCCAAGCGGATGGATGAAAAAGTGGTCAGTTATGTGGAATCGCACGACCAAGCGCTCGTGGGGGACAAAACCGTTATTTTCAGACTGATAGACAAAGAAATGTATTTCAGTATGCGCAAAGACCAGCCCAATCTGATTGTAGAAAGGGGTATCGCTTTGCATAAAATGATCAGGCTGGCTACACTCTCGTGCGGCGGCGGCGGTTATCTCAATTTTATGGGGAATGAATTCGGGCATCCTGAGTGGATTGACTTTCCACGCGAAGGAAACGGCTGGTCGTACAGGCATGCCCGTCGCATTTGGAGCATTTCCTCTGACCCGGAGTTGAAATACGAATGGCTTCTCAACTTCGACAACGATATGATTTGGCTTTTCAGGAATAATAAAATCATGGAATATCAAGCGGTTAACAAAGTGTGGGAAAACAATGGCGACAAGATACTGGCTTATCATCGCGGGCCCTATCTTTTTGTTTTCAACTTCCACCCCACGCAATCGTATACCAATTACGGCATTCCGCTGGGCGAGGGAAAATACCGTGTAGCGCTCAACAGCGACAACGGACGCTATGGCGGCTACGACCGCATTGACGAAGATTTGGCATATTATACGTTGCCCGTAAATGGCGAAGGAAGCCAGCACTATCTGAAACTCTACCTTCCGTCGCGAATCGGCATTGTATTATTACGTGAATAATCCTGTAATACACTTCTTAATATGAAAACATTCAGAACAATAGTGGAACCACCCGATTTGGCGTGGAAAACAGGATACAAAACAAAAAATGTTTTCATGGGTTCGTGTTTCACCGAAAACATTGGCGTACGTATGAAAAATCTTTGTTTCGATGCGGATGTAAATCCTTTCGGGATCGTTTACAACCCCGCGTCGGTGGCGCAAAGCCTTCGCCGTTTGACCAAAGAGGAGCCTTTTGTAGAATCCGATTTGGTTTACCGCGACGGTTTGTGGCATAGCTTTATGCACCACGGCGATTTCTCGCGAACCGATAAAGCCGAAACGCTCGACGGCATTAACAACCAACTGAAATTCAGTCGCGAATATTTGAAGCATGCTGACTTTCTTTTTATAACTTTTGGGACAGCTTGGGTTTTCCAATTGAAAGATAACGGGTTGGTAGTTTCGAATTGTCATAAATTTCCGGCATCGCAATTTTGTCGTGTTCGACTGAACGTCAGAGAAATAGTTGATTTTATGCACGAATCGTTGACCGAATTGTGGCAGATAAATACAGGCATAAAAGTGGTTTTCACGGTCAGCCCGATTCGTCATTTTAAAGACGGCGCCACGGAAAACCAGCTCAGCAAATCGACACTGCTGTTGTCTGTCGACGATTTGATACGCGGTTCCGGAAATGAAAAATACACCTATTTTCCTTCGTACGAAATAGTTATGGACGATCTGCGCGACTATCGCTTTTATGCCGAAGACATGATGCACATTTCGCAGACAGCGATGGATTACATTTGGGATAAATTCAAAAAAGCCGCCATCGACGAGGATAGCGTCAAAGTAGCAGAGAAAATAAAAAATATATGTAACGATTTGGATCACAAACCATTATATGCAAATTCCAAAACATACCGCGATTTTCTTGAAAAAACTTTAGCTAAGATTGAAGATATATCCGATAATTTTCCTTACATTAACACCTCGGCTGTGAAAGACAGCGTTTTGAAGAAGATAAAAGTATCTCGTGACGAGATTTGCATAAACACATGAATCATTAAAAACAACGCTTATGAGTTACATTTCATTTGATTCGAGGCAGCTTACCGACATTGATTTTACTTCGAAGCGGGAAATACTGCGCACAAACAGAGCCGGAGCATACATCTCGACGGCTTTGGATGGTTGCAACACAAGGAAATATCACGGGCTTTTTGTAATTCCGATTACAGCTTTCGATGGCGAGAAACACATGCTCCTGTCGCAGCTTGATGAAATAATCGTTCAGAATGAAACCGAGTTTAACTTTGGGGTTCGCCGTTTTGTCAACGGATACTATAATCCCAAGGGTAACAATTATTTGCAGAATTTCGATTATGCCAAAGTTCCCAAATTTACTTTCAAAGCTGGAAATATCGTCTTCACCAAGGAGCGCCTGCTGATCGAAAACGAGCAGCAGATTCTTGTCAAATACACTCTGGAGGAAGCTTCGCAACCGATAAAACTGAGGCTCAGGCCTTTTTTGGCTTTTCGCAATATTCACAGCCTCAGCAAAGCCAATAATTACATTCATTCCGAGTTTGAACAAACGCCCAATGGAATAAAAATATGCCTCTATGATGGCTATCCGTATCTGCACATGCAGTTGAGTTGCGAAAACCGCTTTGCCCCCATATCCGACTGGTACTACAATGTGGAATATTCGGAAGACAAAAACCGCGGATACGACTACATGGAAGATTTGTTTACGCCCGGCTATTTTGAAGTACCACTGAAAAAAGGCGAGAGCATTATCTTCTCGGCGAGCGTATTCGAAGAAAAGCCGCATTCGTTTAAGCAACGTTTTTCCAAAGAGCTCAACAAACGTACAGTTCGCGATAGCTTTTTATCTTGCCTGAAAAACGCTGCGCTTCAGTTTATTTGCCACAAGGGCGAAAGCGAAGACATTGTTGCCGGATACCAGTGGTTTAACAGCAAGAGCCGCCAAACATTTATCGCTTTGCCGGGGTTGCGGCTTGTACAGTCAGACCGGCAACTCGGCAAAAAAGTTATCGATTCGTATGTTCGCTATTTGAACAAGGGCCTTTTCCCCGATTCCATTGCCGATAAACATTTAGTTTATACCAATGCCGACACTTCGCTGTGGTTTATTTGGACTATTCAGCAGTTGAGGAAGCAGGGCCTCAGGATAAAAGAGTTTTATGCCAAATATGGGAAAATGATTCGCGAGATCGTCGAAAGTTATTGCGAAGGAACACATACTGTAAACATGCTCGAGAACGGCCTGCTTTTTTCAGCCAATCAGGGGCATGCTGCAACTTGGATGGATTCCCGTTCAGGAGGAATGCCCGTAGTTCCCCGCTATGGAATGCCGGTGGAGTTAAATGCGCTGTGGTTTAATGCCGTATGCTTTGTATTGGAAATAGCAAAAGCGTCGGGCGACGCCGAATTTTTTGAAAAGTGGCGCCATCTGCCCGAACGCGTCGAAGAGTCGTTCATGAAAGCATATTGGGACGACGATAAAGGATATTTGGCTGATGTTTACAACGGTTTTTACACCGACTGGTCAGTGAGGCCCAACATGATAATTGCCGCCGCACTCGATTACTCGCCGCTTAATGCAGAGCAAAAGGCAAGCATTCTCAGTATTGTTGAAAAACAGTTGCTTACGCCGCGGGGATTACGTTCTTTGTCGCCTGCCGACCCTGCATACATTGGCGTGGTTGAAGGAAATTCTGATCAGCGCGAGAAAGCCGCCCATAATGGCGCAGCCTATCCTTGGTTGTTGCAGTTTTATGCCGAAGTTTATCTTCAGATTCATAAGAAAAACGGTTTGCAGCATATCCGCGAACTGGTCGACGGTTTCAAGAGCGAGATGTCAATCCATTGTCTGGGAACCATTTCCGAATTGTACGACGGGAATCCTCCCTACGAAGCCCGCGAAGCTGTTTCGCAGGCTTGGAACGTTGCCGCATTGCTCTATTGTAACCATCTCATTACACAGGCCGAGAAAAACGGATGATTTGAATGACGGATGCCCTTTGAAACATGAAGTTAAAAGAAGTTAAGCAGATTCGGAGGTTGTTGAAGGCCGAAAAAATTCGACAAGCACCCTGACAGTTAAAGCCGACATATTGGACTAAATAGGAAATTGTATGAAAATATTAATGTTCGGATGGGAATTTCCGCCCCACATTTCGGGCGGTTTGGGAACGGCAAGTTACGGCCTGACGAAAAGCTTGTCCGAACTGGATGATGTTGATATTATTTTTGTTGTGCCAAAGGTTTGGGGAGATGAACAACACAACGATTTTCAGTTTGTTGGCGCCAATCAAATAACTGTGGCGCAACAACATATAAAACTGTCGGGGGAAAATAAATATATTGAATATCTCGGCGTCAATTCCCGTATCGTTCCATATATAAGTCCGGGTCAATTCTGGCAGTTAAAAAATAAATCTTATGGTTCACGCAGCCGTTTTGTAAAGATAGACGACGAAGGGCGCATCGATTTTTCGGGGAATTACGGAGATTCGCTTTACCGCGAAATACGCGATTATGCCTTAGTAGCCGGCCTGATAGCGCAGGAAAAAGATTTTGACGTCATCCATGCTCACGACTGGCTTGCCTTTCCCGCAGGTATGGAAGCCCAAAAAGTTTCGGGGAAACCGTTGGTCGTGCATATTCACGCAACCGATATTGACAGGACAGGCGGAAATTTCAATCCCGCCGTGTACTCCATTGAACGCGAAGGAATGGAAATGGCCGATAAGGTAGTGTCGGTCAGCAATATGACACGAAATACCATTATCGAAAAATATAAAATCGATCCGCAAAAAGTAGAAACCGTGTACAATGCTGTGGAGCCGGTTTCCAAAAAAAGTTCGAAAAAATATACCAAGATAAAAGGGGAAAAGCTGGTGACATTCTTGGGGCGCATCACGCTGCAAAAGGGGCCGGAATATTTTGTGGAGGCGGCTCACCTGATTTTGAAACACGACAGCGGCGTACGCTTTATAATGGCCGGCGATGGCGATATGATGCAAAATGTTGTCGAACATGCTGCGCGGCTTGGTATCGCCAACAGATTTCATTTTACCGGATTTCTCAAAGCTGAAGAAGCCCGTTATCTACTGAGTATCAGCGATGTATTTGTAATGCCGTCAGTTTCGGAACCCTTTGGTATTACACCTCTTGAGGCTATGCAGTCGGGAACGCCTGTCATCATTTCGAAACAGTCGGGTGTGGCCGAAATAGTCAACTATGCCATAAAAATCGATTTTTGGGATACATTTGCCATGGCTGACGCCATTCATGCACTGCTGAATTATGCTGCGCTCAGAAAAATCTATTCGAAACAGGGAAAAATCGAAGTCGCCCGCATCGAATGGAAAAACACGGCGAAGCAAATGAAATCGATTTATAAAGAAGTCATCACCAGTGCCAAGAGAAAGCCTGCCGCCAAATTGCCCAACCAATTGCCGTCACAGGAACCTTTAAAATCAAAAAAACAGAAAAAATGAAGCCGATAACGTTAGTTTTTCAAATTCACCATCCTCATAAATTGAGGCTTTACCGGTTTTTCGACATTGGGAACGACCATTATTACTACGACGATTTTGCCAATGAGTCGAGTATCCGGAAAAAGGTTGCAGAATCGTATTTACCTGCCAACCGATTGCTTCAACACAAAATTGCCAACAACAAGGGTAAACTGAAAGTCGCTTTCCTGATTTCGGGCAGCGCCCTCGAACTGTTTCGCCGCTATTCTCCCGAAATGCTGGAATCGTTCAAGCAACTAATGGAAACGGAGCAGGTTGAATTTTTGGGAACCACATCCTCAAACTCCATCGCTTCGCTATACGACATGGACGTTTTTGCCAATCAAGTCAGGGATCACAGCAATGTTATTGATGAACTTACCGGCCTGAAACCGCAGGTTTTTATCAATTCGGGGATGATCTATTCCAACGAAATTGGCGCCGAAGCGAAACGGCTGGGATTTAAAGCAGCTTTTATCGACGACAGTAAAAAAGTTTTGGGCTGGAGAAGCCCCAACCAGATATACGGCGATACGACAAAACCCAATTTTAAATTGCTCGTGCGAAATTCCCTGCTGAACAATCGATTGATACAGATTTTTTCTGATAATCCGGAAAATGGCGCAGCACTGTCGGTCGATAATTTTCTTTCGGCATTGGTGGTGCAAAATGCAGACGATCAGGTTATCAACCTCGGTTTCGATTACGAAATTCTTTGCCATGGACAACCACACAACTCGTCTGGTTTCCGCGTTTTCAACGATTTTCTGAGCATGGTGATTCATTCAGGGAAAGTCGCCGCCATATTACCTTCCGAAGCTGTTTCGCAGTTTCCGGCAGTTGCGTCGCTAAGCGTTCCCAACCCTGTGACTTTCAACTATGAAGAGGAACACGGCATTGCAAAATGGATGGGCAACGAACTTCAAAACGAAGCCCTTAGCAAATTGTTCAGGTTGTCGGAAATGATAAGGAAATGCCCGGATACTAAAATTATACACGATTGGAATAATTTGCAGGATATCAGTCATTTCAATGCCATGTCGTCGTACAGGCGGGAAAATGGTTGGAACCATACCCAACACGAAACCTTCATTAATTATATGAATATTCTCAGCGACCTCGAATTGAGGCTCGAAGCATTTCGCGCCGCCGATCAGAAAACACAAATTTTACAGTTGAAACAAAAACTCAAAGAACAAGATTCGTTGATAAAAGAATGTCACGAAGAAATAAAAACATTGAACATTACCAAGTAGTATGGAA
>WRIQ01000043.1 GCA_009782655.1 Prolixibacteraceae bacterium | reverse complement strand
ATGAAAACGGGCAAAGGCTTTATTCGCACCTGTACTTGTCGGGGGGCAAATTTCTTTTCAAGAAATATGGCTATTTCGATTTTTATTCCGGATTCGGAAGTTTCCTCTACAAAAACAGAATGGAGCAGGGACAAGTTCAAGCCGGCATGAACTACATATCCAACTTGTTTTACATTAGAAACCGGCAATTCCGTAATTTTTCCAGAATCGATTATATAAAAGGATTTAACCGGTTCGATATCGAAAACCTGCGTTTCGAAAGGAATGATTTGATACGGGGCTTTAGCAGCAAACACTTACTGGGAAAAGAGCGCCTGAGTACAACATTGGAAACGGTATATTTTCACCGGAAACAAATATACCGATTCAACATCGCTCTTTTCAGTTTTGTCGACTTGGGAATTATTGGAAATGGCGAAAAACCCATTTTTTCGGGCAATTACTATACAGGCGTTGGCGTCGGGCTGCGGTTACACAACGAGTCGTTGGTACTTAAAACACTCACATTGAGGCTCTCTTTTTATCCTTATTCTCCCAAAGATGTCAGCTCCATAGGATTTTTACTCGCCGAACAAACCCGGGGCTTTTTCCCAAGCTATCAGCCTGAACCACCCAATCCGCTGAGATTTCAATAATACCGGTTGCAACAAAACCCGACGCCATAACCCAGAGGAAAGCATTTATTTATTAACATTAATCACAAATTTCAGTGACACAATGTGTTTTAGGAATCGCACAATAAATAAAAGACTACCTTTGCAGCCAATTTTATTAAGGATAAAGATTTAGATGATTTTATTTAACGAAACGGGGCTTGCCCCTCACATGCTGAAAGCTATTGATAAATTGGGCTTTACAGCGCCAACCCCCATTCAGGAACAAACTATTCCGCTGATTTTAAACAATCACTCCGATATCATTGCCTTGGCGCAAACCGGTACCGGCAAAACCGCCGCATTCGGATTGCCGGTTATTCAGCAAATCGATTTCGGTTCATCACACACGCAGGCATTGATACTTTGCCCTACAAGGGAATTGTGTTTGCAAATCACCAACGATCTGGTCAGTTTTTCGCAATTTTTGTCCAATGTTAACATCGTTTCGGTGTATGGCGGAGCATCCATAAACGAACAGATTAAAAAATTGGACAGGGGCGCACAGATAGTTGTCGCCACGCCCGGACGCGCAGTAGACCTCATCAACCGCAAAAAGCTGAAACTCCAGAATATTGGATGGCTCATCCTCGACGAAGCCGACGAAATGCTCTCGATGGGATTCAAAGACGACTTGGACACAATTTTGGCAGGCACGCCCGACACACGGCAGACATTGCTTTTTTCGGCAACCATGCCGAAAGAAATTGCGGCCATCGCAAAAAAATATATGCACGAACCGGAAAAAATCTCGGTGGGAAAAACCAATCAGGGAGCCGATAATGTATCGCACGAATATTTTTTGGTACACGCACGCGACCGCTACGAAGCGCTCAAACGCATTGCCGATGTAAATCCGAAAATCTACGGCATCGTTTTCTGCCGCACTCGCATGGAGACCAAAGAAGTGGCCGACAACCTGATTCGCGACGGTTACAATGCCGACGCCCTGCATGGCGACTTATCGCAGGAAATGCGCGACATTGTGATGAATCGTTTCCGCAACCGCCGTCTACAAATCCTTGTTGCCACCGATGTCGCCGCGCGCGGCCTCGATGTTAACGACTTGACGCACGTTATCAACTACAACCTCCCCGACGATCCCGAAGTTTATATACATCGCAGCGGACGTACCGGCAGGGCAGGGAAAAAGGGAATTTCCATATCGATACTTCACCTTCGCGAAAAAGGAAAGTTGAAAATGATCGAAAAAATGCTCGGAAAAACCATTCAATACAATCCGGTGCCCTCGGGACACGATATTTGCGAAAGGCAACTTTTTAACCTCATCGACAAAGTAGAAAAGGTAGAGGTAAACACTGAAAAAATTGAAGATTATCTGCGGGTTATTTATAAAAAACTGGAGTGGCTCGACAGGGAAGAGTTGATAAAACATTTTGTGTCCGTGGAGTTTAACCGCTTTCTGGCAGCTTACGAAAATGCTCCCGACCTGAATGTGGGCCTCAACGAAATGAAAAGGGAAAAACAGGAAAAGCAAAAGCAGAGAAATAATTCCGACAGGGATTATAACGCTTCCGGTAACAAAAACAGCAAAAGCAATTTTCACGGACGAAAGAAAAATATTGCCTTTTCGCGTATGTTCCTTAACATGGGCAAAAACGACAACATAGAAAAAAAGAGCATCCTGAACATGATCAATCAGTCATTGCCGGGCAAATCGGTAGAAATTGGCGAAATTGAAGTACTCCGAAATTTCTCCTTTTTCGAAATCGATAAACGGTATGAAAGCGAAATACAGAGAGCGCTCAAGCAAGCCCATTTTAAAGGGAAAAAAATCGACCTCGAAGTAGCCCGTCCGAAATATTAACCGTCGGGGCGTGAAGAAACGGATATTTTGTAAAATTTGTCCGCTTGTTTGGAAGGTTCCTTTTTAGTTTTCTTTGTAATTTTGTTTCCGGAAATTATAAAAAAAGGAAAAATGTCACAAAAACCATCCATTCCCAAAGGGACTCGCGATTTTTCACCGGTTGAAATGGCGCGGCGAAATTACATTTTCGACACCATCAAACAGGTTTTCAGGCTTTACGGCTATCAACCCATCGAAACGCCGGCAATGGAAAACCTGTCAACGCTCTTGGGAAAATATGGTGAGGAAGGCGACAAACTGCTTTTTAGGATTTTGAACTCCGGCGATTTTGCGGCAAAAATCCCTGTCGATATTCTCAACAGTCAGGATTTTGGCAAACTTTCGGCTTTCATCGCCGAAAAAGGATTGCGCTACGACCTGACCGTTCCTTTTGCGCGTTTTGTAGTTCAGCATCGCAACGACATTGTTTTCCCTTTCAAACGCTATCAGGTTCAACCGGTTTGGCGTGCCGACAGGCCTCAAAAAGGACGCTATCGCGAATTTTACCAGTGCGATGTGGATGTCATCGGCAGCAACAGCCTGCTCAACGAAGCCGAACTTGTGCAAATCATCGACGACGTTTTCAACAGGCTCAATATAAAGGTTGTAGTAAAAATCAACAATAGGAAAATACTCGCCGGCATTGCCGAAGTTATCGGACAAAAAGACAAAATGACGGATATCACGGTGGCCATTGACAAAATGGAAAAAATCGGACTCGAAAATGTTGTCGGCGAGATGCAGGAAAAAGGCTTGGACAGCGACGCCATCGACAAGCTAAAGCCGATTTTGTTGCTCGATGGAGACACGCGTGACAAAATAGCGCGTTTGTCTGATATTTTGGCGACTTCGCAAATTGGCATGAATGGCGTGGAAGAACTGGAAACGCTTTTCAATTATATCGACAACTTCCAATTGTCGACCCGGGCGGAATTAGACCTCACACTGGCGCGCGGATTGAATTATTATACGGGTGCTATTTTCGAAGTGAAAGCGTTGGATGCAAGCATAGGAAGCATCTGTGGAGGTGGACGTTACGACGACCTGACCAGTATTTTCGGAATGCCCGGAGTGTCGGGTGTTGGCGTTTCATTCGGCGCCGAACGCATTTATGACGTACTTGTGCAATTCGGCCTGTTCCCGAAAAATTTCCTCCAATCGTCGAAGGCGCTTTTCATTAATTTCGGCGCCGTCGAAGAGGCTTACGTCTTGCCGGTTTTAGCTCGCTTGCGCAACGCCGGCGTCAACGCCGAAATCTTTCCCGAATCGGGAAAAATGAAAAAACAGATGGAATACGCCAATCGCAAAAACATTCCATATGTTGTACTGGCGGGAACTTCGGAAATAGAACAGCAAAACCTGACATTGAAGAACATGGAGTCGGGAGAACAGCGCCTTGTGTCGGCCGAAGAACTGATAAAAATCCTTTCTGCATAAAAATAAAATTTCTAATTTGCGGTATATAATTTAAAGGACGATTTATGAAATTGGTTCACAAAATTTCGCCCGAAATAATTACTTTCCAACGCATTGATGAGATTCTGGAGAAGAACTACACATTGGAATTGTCGGGCGAATCCGTCAAACTAATCGAAAAGAGCAAGGCTTACCTCGACGCAAAAATTGCTGAAAACGAAGGCCCGATATACGGAATAACCACCGGCTTCGGCGCTTTGTGCGACCGCGAAATCTCAAAGGAAGACTTGAGTAAATTGCAGGAAAATCTGGTTATATCGCATGCCTGCAACGTGGGTGCAGAAGTTCCGCACGATGTGGTGCGGCTGATGCTTTTCCTGAAAGCGCACGCGCTGGCAAAAGGAAATTCGGCGGTTCAACTGAAAACCGTACAACGCATTCTCGATTTGTTCAATCACAACATTGTCCCTGTGGTTTGCGAACAGGGATCGTTGGGGGCAAGCGGGGATTTGGCACCATTGGCCATGCTTTTCCTCCCGCTTCTGGGCTATGGCGAAGTTTGGTACGAAGGCAAAAAACAACCTTCGGCGCAGGTGTTGAAGCGACTGGGTTGGGAACCTGTGAAATTGGAAGCCAAAGAGGGATTGGCGCTGCTCAACGGCACGCAGTTTATGAGCGCCCATGCTGTTTTTACCCTTTTGAAAACTTTACGTATTATCCGTCAGTCCGACATTATTGCAGCGCTGTCGCTCGATGTTTTCGACGGGTTGATTGAGCCGTTTCTGGAAAATATTCAATCGGTGCGGCCACATCCCGGACAGGCCGAAACGGCTTCCAATTTCCGCCATATTCTCACAGGAAGTGCTTTGATTTCGCGATATAAAAAACATATCCAGGACCCATACTCTTTCCGGTGCGTTCCGCAAGTTCACGGAGCTGTAAAAGATGCTGTCAATTATGTGGCTTCTGTTGTTGGGATAGAAATAAATTCTGTTACCGACAATCCGACGGTTTTCCCCGACGACGACATGATCATCTCGGGAGGAAATTTTCATGGCGAGCCGCTGGCGCTGGCGTTGGATTTTCTGGCCATTGCTGTTGCCGAGTTGGGAAGCATTTCGGAGCGGCGCACTTACCGGCTTATTTCCGGCGAGCGCGGTTTGCCTGAGTTTTTGGTTGCCAACCCGGGGTTAAATTCGGGATTTATGATTCCGCAATATGCCGCCGCATCGATTGTGAGCCAGAACAAACAACTGTGTACACCTGCTTCGGTAGATTCGATTCCCTCGTCCAACGAGCAGGAAGACCATGTGAGTATGGGCGGAAATGCGGCTACAAAAGCGTTGAAAGTGGTTAACAATGTGGAGCGGATTCTGGCCATTGAATTATACAATGCGGCGCAGGCGCTGGATTTCCGGCGTCCTGAAAAAACATCGCCCTACCTCGAAGATTTTGTGGCGCAGTATCGCAAACGGGTTGATTTTGTAAAAGAAGATACCCTGATGTACGTTGGAATAAACAACACAATCGACTTTCTGGACACAGGACGGTTTGTGTTCTGATAATATGAAATGCAAAAACCGGAATTTGTGTTCCGGTTTTTGCACAATCTATCATTTTACAAAACCTTGCTTAATCGTTGTTGCGCTTTTTGAATTGCTCGAACATGTGCGCCCGAAACTGGCCTTCGGCGCGATAGAGCAACAAAACCTTCTGAGGCGAAAGCACCTTCAGGAATTTCTCGTTGTATTCATCGTTTAACTCGTTTTCTTTCTTGTAGGTATTCGATATTTCCCTGATGGTTTTTATGATTTCCTGACTGGAAAGTGTTTTGTTTTCGTCAAAAGCCATACGCTCAAGCTCGCGCCTTTTGTTTTGACAATCCATTTTTTCTTTTTCAAATTGATTGTAAACCGGCCAAAATTTTTCCGCTTCCTGAGGCGTAAGGTTCAGTTTTTCAGTTATAAACGAAATTTTATGGCTTTTGAATTTTTCAAAATCGGGCTTCTCTTTTTCCTTCTGTTGCGCTTCGGCTAATGGAGAAACCATCATTAACGCTAATAGTATGAATATTACTTTTTTCATTGTTTCCGCTTCATTTTTGAGTTTCAAGATAAATGTCGTAATCGCTGTAGTTCATTGCCAGATATTCAATCAGAACATCGTCGTTAACAGGCTCGTCTTCGTTGTTTCCGTTTTCCAGAATGGCGTAGAATGTGTTTGCATCCATCCATTCAATTATATTCATAATTAAATCGTTCGATTCCTGCGCTATTTCCACATTTTCTTTTTGGTAATCCTGACTAATGTTTTTCACCGGCCAATATACCAAAACAAATGCAGCCGCAAAACCTGCCACCAATCCCAAAACGGGTTTAATGATATTGAGAGCTTTTATTTTTCCGGGTTGTTTTTTCTGAAATTCAACGCCTTCTGCCTCCAATCGGAGTTGCATTCTAACCGGAAAATCGTCGAAATAATTCTGAGGAACCTTAAAAGGCAACTTCCCCTTCATTTCCACAAGCCTTTTGGGTATCTGATCCATATTTTCCATTTATGCAAAATTTCCTGTTTTGACTTAATAAAAGTTAAAAAGTTTAACGCTTATATTTTATTCCAAATCATTGAAATAGTCCTCAATTTTTTTGGCAGCGTGATGGTACGACGCCTTCAGGGCGCCCACCGATGTGTTTAATATTTCGGACATCTCCTGATAGGGCATCTCTTCGAAATATCGCATGTTGAATACAATTTTTTGTTTATCGGGAAGCGTTAAAATCGCCTTTTGCAGCTTTATCTGAATTTCGTCTCCTTCAAAGTATTCATCCGATTCAAGATTGGCATTCAGATAATTGGATACATCGTCGAGGGAGGCCGCCGCTCTTTTTTTCTGCTTACTGATGAAGGTGAGCGATTCGTTGGCAGCAATTCTATAGAGCCAAGTAAACAGCGACGATTCTTCTCTGAAATTATCGATGTTACGCCATACTTTCAGAAATGTTTCTTGTAGCACATCATCGGCGTCCTCGTGGGTCAGTACTATCTTCCGTATATGCCAATAAAGCCTCTTCTGATATTGACATATCAGCTCACGAAAAGCTTCTTCTTTCCGTTCCGATTTTAAGTGTTCCACCAATTCTTTGTCGGAATCCTGCATATCTTCTTCTCTGACGTCTTCTCTGACGTCGCTAAAATACGTTTAATTTTCGTTCTAAATGGCTTGAAAAGCCAGATTTTCATAACAGCAGGTAAGGCGATAGCCGCAACCTGCTGACAAAGCAATAACTATCAACTGCCTGAAGTACAGTATAAAACAGCGCTAAAAGTTCTGCCCGAAAGGGCAGAATTGAGTGTGTTTATTTTCCTCAGGTCGTTGACCTGTGGTTATTAAAATTAAGTCCCTTCGGACTAAAATCGTCATCGCTCGCGCGGATTTCAAATCCTTGCGTCACTGTCCATTATGATACTATTTATCCATATCACTTAATTATCTACTAAATGGCTTGAAAAGCCAAATTTTCATAACAGCAGGTAAGGCGATGGCCGCAACCTGCTGACAAAGCAATCACTAATAACAAGAAAAAAGAGCCTATAAATGGCTTGAAAAGCCAAATGGTAGATTCAACTATCAAATGCAACTCTGCTTCTTGTTGGTTATGAGCTTGTTCTTCTTGTTGAAATGAGAATAACTTTCTGAGGGAAAGTTATTTCCC
>WRIQ01000042.1 GCA_009782655.1 Prolixibacteraceae bacterium | reverse complement strand
CCTCCTCAATGCGGGCGGGCATTTCCTCTTCGGAGCGGCGGTAAACAATCATGGCGCTGTCGGCGCCCAGCCGCTTTGCCGTACGAACCGAGTCCATTGCCGTATTCCCGCCGCCAATAACTGCCACATTTTTACCTTTGAAAACCGGTGTATCCGATTCGTAACTGGCGGCATCCATCAGGTTGACGCGCGTCAGGTATTCGTTGGACGACATGACGCCGACCAGATTTTCGCCCCTGCAATTCATAAAACGGGGCAGCCCGGCGCCGCTCCCAACAAAAATTCCCTGATAGCCTTCTTCTTTCAGGTCGTCGATGCTGATGGTTTTTCCAATTATTGTGTTGTTGAGAAATTTCACACCCATGGTGCGCAGGTTGTCTATTTCCACGTCGACAATATCGTTGGGCAGGCGGAATTCGGGAATGCCGTATTTCAGTACGCCGCCAATTTCATGCAATGCCTCGAAAACGATAACTGTATATCCCAATTTTGCCATATCGCCGGCAAACGATAATCCTGCAGGGCCAGAGCCGACCACCGCAATTTTTATTCTGTTGGGTGGAGCGGTTGAGGGAACGGAAATATTTCCGCTTTCGCGCTCAAAATCGGCGGCGAAGCGTTCCAAGTATCCTATGGCCACCGGCTCTTTTTTCATTTTCACATGAATACATTTTTCTTCGCATTGCTTCTCCTGAGGGCATACGCGTCCGCATACCGCCGGCAACGCCGAGGTTTCTTTCAGCGTTTTGGCGGCCTCCGAAAAATAGCGACGTTCTATGTTTTTGATAAACCGGGGAATGTCGATGTTTACCGGACAGCCTTCGATGCAGGTGGGATTGACGCAGTCCAGACAGCGCGTAGCTTCAGTCACCGCCATTTCGGGCGTCAGTCCCAAATTTACTTCTTCGTTGTTCTTATTTCTGTAGCCGGGGTCGAGTTCGGGCATGTGAACCCGCGGAATGTTGGCCCGCTCTTTGGCTTTCATGGAATTGCGCAACTCAACGCGCCAAACTTGATCTCTTTCCATCTGATTATTGGGTAATTAATGTATTTATAGTTTTTCACTCAGAATCGTCTCGCGTGTGGGGCGATATTTTCTTCATATCTTCCTGTTCCATATCTTTGTATCCGCTGAGGCGCATCATCATTTCGTCGAAATCTACTTCGTGGGCGTCGAATTCGGGTCCGTCGATACAAACAAATTTTGTTTTTCCACCGACGGTAACACGGCAGGCGCCACACATTCCGGTGCCGTCCACCATGATGGTGTTGAGCGAAGCAATGGTGGGGATGCCGTATTTTTTTGTGAGCAGGGAAACAAATTTCATCATGATGGCCGGCCCGATGGTAACGCACATATTTGTTTTTTCGCGCCCGATGACCATTTCGACGCCGTCGGTTACCAGCCCTTTGTTGCCGTATGAGCCGTCGTCGGTCATAATGATAACTTCGTCGGAATATTCGCGCATTTGTTTTTCAAGGATGATCAATTCTTTGGTGCGGGCTGCCATAACGGTTACTACCTTGTTGCCGGCGTCTTTCATGGCTTTGACAATGGGCAACATGGGAGCTGTTCCCACGCCGCCGCAAGCGCAAACCACCGTCCCGAAGGTTTCGATGTGCGTAGCTTGTCCCAAAGGGCCCACCAAATCGGTGATTTCATCGCCTTCGTTCAGCGAACATAAACGACTCGAAGATACGCCCATGCGTTGGACAACAAGTGTAATGGTTCCTTTTGCGGTGTCGGCGTCGGCAATGGTCAGGGGAATGCGCTCTCCTTTTTTGCCCATCCTGACAATGACAAAATGACCCGCTTTACGCGCTTTTGCAATTAACGGAGCTTCCACCTCAAACTTTACAACGTTCGGGGAAAAATATTCTTTGCTGATAATTTTATTCATATACGCAGATAAAATGTTGATTATTGAGTTGTAAAAGTATAAAAATTCTGTCGATTCATGGTTTAATTTAGGGGGCATAAAAAGCGTGACACATTAAAATTAATAAAAAAATCCCTGCAATTTTCACTGCAGGGATTTTTCAGTTTTTGAAAGTGCAACTTCTTAATATTGATAGTTTGCAGGTGCTTTGTCTTAGTTTTTCTTTGCTTCGTCCACCAGTTTTTTGTATTCGGCTTCGGCTATCCTGTTGGCTTGATAACCAGCTTTTTCGATGGATTTTTTGACTTCCTCTTCGGAAATTTTCTTGTCGATGTAGACAACTTTTACCGTGTTCGAAACATTATCGACCTCGAGATCTTTTATGCCTTTTTCGAATCGCAGATGCTCGAACAGTTTGTTACGGCAGTTTTCGCAGTGCATGTTGCTTTGGAAGTAAACCGTTTGATTTTTACTTTTCCGCGCATAAACCTGATTGGTTGTTGCGCCAAAAATTGTTAATAATGAAATGATTACAGCAATTTTTTTCATAGTGATATTGTTTTAAAGTTAATCGTAATTTAATGTAAAGCGGGCGCCGAAATAGAATTTTCTGCCCATCGTGGGGCCCCATATTTTTGTGGCGTCGAATCCGGGGGAAAAGGGCGCATCGGCTCCTAAAATGGAATTTTTCTGCATGAAATCTGTCAGGTTTTCGGCTCCTATGTAAACGCTCCATTTTCTGAAATAGCGCGTAACCTGCGCATTCATAATGGTGAAGGGCGAAAATTCTGATTCGGTGTTGGCCAGTTTTTCTGTAGACGTCAACGGCAGGCGTCCTCCTCCGTTAAACTGAATGGTATAATCGAACATCCATTTTTTCAGGTTGGTGGTGTAGTTCATTGTTATCAAACCTTTGTACCTGCTTGTGAGTGGCTTTTCGAGTAGTTTGCCGCCGATGGTTTGTTTAACGTCGTTTTGCCGCCATGCCAGTGTCAGGTCGAAATTGCGTATGACGGGGTAGCGAACGTCGACTTGCCAACTGGAAGCGTAGGATTTCCCATTTAGCGGCGCTATGGTGATAATGTCGTCGTTTGACTCGCGGTCGGTTACCAGTTGTTTGTCGAAAGTTGTGTAATAATATTCGGCGGCAATTTGCAAATCGCGGCCGAAGAGTTCGTATTGCTGAATGAAGCTGGCGCCAAAATTCCAAGCTTCCTCCTGCATGTTCTCTTCAAAAATCAGGGTTCGGTAGTTGGAAAGCAAAAAGCTATTTTCGGCAAGGACGTTGGCAGAGCGGTATCCTTTGCCAGCGCTCAGGCGGAATGTCCAGCGCAGATCGGGCTGATAGCGAAAGTGCATACGCGGCGTTACAAAAGTTTTGTACAGATTGTGAAAATCGCTGCGGATACCGGCCATGAATGTCAATTTGTGAGACGGTTTGAAGGTATATTCGGCGAAAATTCCCGGAACCGATTCTTTGCGGTTCATGTCGAGAAGATTAAGGTTTTCGTCGAATTGGTTGTAGAAATAGCTGGCTCCGGCGTTCAACGTATGGACGGCGTATTTGTCGAGATCTTGCGTCCATACAAAATTGGCGTGGAAACGCTGTTCGTCGCCGTCGTAATTGTTCAGTCCGTAAAAGGACTTCAGGTTGTGGAATACGCCGTTGGTGAGCAAAGCTACGGCCGTTTTATTCGACGGGAAAACATAACCCAGTTTGAAATTGGTTTCGTACAGGTTGTTGTCGATGCCAATGCCATAAGGATTTTCGGTTTTGCGATCCATTCCTTTTTTGAAGTCGACCTGTCCGCCCTGTCGGTTTTCGGTCAGGAAGCGCATCCCCCAATGAAGGAACATGCCTTTCTCGTTGTTGTATTTCCATGTGTTGAAAAGATGAATCTGCTTGTTGAGCGGATGATCGAGGAACCCGTCGTTGTTGTGATCGTTCTTTTTGTCGAGCATTTCGGCATGGACGAAAATACCTGTTGTCAGCTTATTGCCTTTCAGCCGCAGGTTGGTGTTTGCATTGAATTCCAATTTTCCGTCGGTGCTACCGTATGTATTCAGGTGCAGCATTTCCTGACTGTCGGGTTTTTTGAAACCGACGTTTATCTGTCCGGTAATCGATTCGTAACCGTTCACCACCGACGCTGCGCCTTTGGAAACCTGTATGGATTCCATCCATGGGCCGGGAATATAGGTGAGTCCGAAGTTGGTAGCCAAACCTCTGAAATTGGCGATATTTTCGGTTTGCAATTGCGAATAGATGCCTTCGAGCCCCAGCAACTTGATTTGCTTAGCGCCCGTGACGGCATCGTTGTAACTCATGTCGACAGAGGGATTGGTTTCGAAACTTTCGGCAAGGTTGCAGCAAGCCGCTTTGTGAAGCTCTGCTCCGGTAATCTTTTCGACATATATCGGATTGACAGTGGAAAGGTATGAGCCTTTGTCTTTGGTGATTACGTTTACCTGCCCAAGTTCAATATTGGTAAATAAATCCACCTCGACGGGTTCTTCGCCATGCACATGAAGCGTTTTTCTTTCGAATCCCACATAGCTGAAAACCAGATTTTGATGCTCCTTTTTCTGCGAAATTGAAAATTTCCCCTGTGCGTCGGAGGTGGTGGCGTCGGTGGTATTTTCCCAGTAGATGTGTACGCCGGGCAATGTTTCGCGTTTCCCGTTTTCATTTCCGTAAACGGTTCCGCTAATTGTCTGCGCCTTTGACTGACAGTAGAATATTATAAGTGGTAAAATGATTAATATATTTTTCATACGAACGCAATTTTGTTTTCAAATGGTCGTATGGAATCCACAAGCAAACAGAGTACTTGTGGATTTCATAGCAACACTGTTTAATAGTTTGTAAAAAGAGTTTTTTTACACAAAAAAACAGGCCGCATGAGGTCTTTTAGGTTGGCAAATAAAATAAATAAAATCTTGTGATTCGGAGGGTAAAGGGGGAGAGTTTTCAAAGAGGTATTGAAACGCGAGAGTCTTCGCAGTTTCGGGTTTAGAAATTGAAATATCGGGAACCGATAATTTTTTCATGGTAAAAATATCGAGTTGGAATATTTTTCCTTGGGTAAACTGGCTGCTGTTTTTCAGAAATTTTGCTTCGGGCGACTCACAACCGCAATTGTGCGATTCGCTGTCGTGGGTGCAGTCGTCGTTATGTTCGCAGTTATTGTGGCTCGTGCAGCCCGCATGCGCCAAGTTTTCGGCGTGGCACTCGAAAAGGTGCATGTGGTCGTCGTGCAGGGAACTGCATCCTTCGGGCGGCGCGAATAACGATGTGGCTGTTTTGCCTGTGCAGTTGCAATGCGTCTGAACAAGCAACAAACCCGACACCGAAACCAAAAATGGTATCAGGACAACAAAACTTATTACGTTTTTAAATACTTTCACGTCGTTGCCGTTAGCTTTTTTACATTCCGCAAAAGTACATACTCTGTTCCGGTAAAATTGTTAAAGGAAAGTTAACGGTTGAGATTTCCTGAAAGGTTTTTATTCATTTTTCCACAGTTTGAGCAGTATGGGCAGGTGATCGCTATAACCGCCATTGTATTTCATGCCGTTGTAGGTGCGGAATGGTTTTTTGCCGGTATACTGTTCGTCGTTTTCGAACAGGAAAGGAGCTTCCAGAATATAAGCGTCTTCCGCGCTACAATGAAGCTCCCTTTCAAACAGGCTTTCGCTGACGATAATTTGGTCGAACAGATACCACATCGACTGGTACTTCAATGTGCCTTTTTTCTGTTCCATCCATTTGTGGCTCAGGTTGACAAGGTTTTCAGGATCCTGCACGGGCCCGATGCTTGCGCCCAGATGTTTCATCATACTGTCGTCGTCGGGTTGGTCGTTAAAGTCGCCCATGATGATAATGGCCGGATTCACATATTGTGCCTGAAGGTTTGCGATTTCCGATTTCAGCCTTTCGGCGGCATTTTTCCGTGCGTCGCGTGTTTCCATCAATCCGCCGTAGCGCGATGGCCAGTGGTTGAAAAAGACATGTATCGTATCAGTTTCAGCTACAACACCCGACAGGCAAAGAATTTCGCGCGTTGCAGGGATGGGTTTCCCTTGGGCTTCGGGCGGGAAATAATGGTATGCGATGGGGGAGAAGAGGTCGCTACGATAGAGGGCGGCCACGTCGATGCCGCGGATGTCGGGCGAATCTTTATGCACAATTTTGTAGTTCCACTTTTTCAGGCCGGGTTGGTTGACGAGGCGCTCCAGAACGTAGCTGTTTTCGATTTCACAAAGCCCGATTACTGCCGGCGGTTCCCAGTTTCCGGTATTCGAAATCACTTTGGCAAGGCTGTTCAGCTTCGCTACGAAACGGTAATTGCTCCAACGGCGCAACCCGTCGGGGAGAAATTCGTCGTCCAGCGTGTCGGGGTTGTCTTCGGTATCGAAAAGATTTTCAACGTTGTAGAACATAACCGTTGCCACTTGGCGGTTTTGGGCTTGTGCAGGCAACAGCGTTATGAGGGTAAAGAAAAAAAGTATTATCCTTGTCAACATTATTTTTTCTCTTCTTCCTTTTTTTCAACACGCTCGTATGCGCCCAAGTCGGGGCCATCGTCAAGAAGTCTGTCGGCTCCTTTCATATCGATGGGGAAAAGTTTTGCATAGGCGGAGCTTCCGGCATCTTTGGCGGGCGAAAGCGTATCCAGTTCGTATATATAGTGCTTTATCGGATCAATAAACTTGGGGAAGTTGTATTCGCGGCTTTTGATGATATTGCTAAAATGATTTTTATTGCTGATGTTGAACGTATCGGGAAGCTGCACGATGCAATGGTCTAAATAGTAGTTCGCCAGACTCGCTTCCACAAACGAAGTGCTTAATTCGCCGGTTGGCAGGTTCCCATATATGATGCAGTTGGCGAAAAATGCTTTTGTCAGGTCGCTTGTAATAATTTGCGATGTTTCTTCATTTCCTATCGAAATGTAATTTGTCAGGTGTAATGCGGCCGTGGAGCGTACTCTTTGGCTGTAGCCCGGCGACCAGAAATTGGCGATGGTGCTATGATAAAATTCATATTCCCCACCCAGTTGCAATGCGACGGTGTGTCTTGCGCAATTGGCAATCAGCGCATTGTATGCCGTTATTTTTGCGTTAAGCGCATAGATACCTGCATAATACATGTTCTCGATTTTTACATTTGAGAGAATTGCCGTAGCGGTGCCTTCGTGTTCAATGGTGCCGATGTGTAGCCCAATGTTTGCATTGCGAATATCCGTATAGTTGAAAACATTGCCTTTGCTGCCCGAATAGATGGCGATGCCCTGCCATTGGTTGGGAACATTGCGGTATGACGATTCTAACCTGTCGGAAGTAAAAACAATCCGGCTGTCCATTGTTCCGTCGGCAATAATTTTACCGGGAATGTGCATTTCTGCATCTTTGTGAAAATGGATTTTTGTTCCCGGTTCGATGGTGAGAACCGCCGTCGAATCAACAAAAACATAATCATACACCAGATAAGGTTTGTCGTTAGACCAGCGGGTATCTTCTTTGATGGTGGCTCTTTTCACAAGATGGAAATCCTGCCCCCAAGCAACCATTGGAATGACCTGCCTGTTTTCGTTGATGATAAACTCGATGCTGTCTTCCACAACCATGGGTAAGCCGCCGCCATTGGGGTCAACGGTAACTTCCACAAAAACAAAAATGCTGTCGTTGGCGGGAATTCCCACATCATAAGCCTCATTTCCGGAAAGGCCATTGACATTCAGCCTGAAATTGGATGTTTCGCCGGTAGCTACCCTCACATTGGAAATCAGCACCTTTTCGTGATATGGATTGAAAATTTTTAGTATTCGGGTGGTGGAGCCGATAGTAGTGAACACCGTGTCGAACATAATGGTATCGGCAGAAAAATACAACCGGGCATCAGGCGAATTCATATATTTTTCATCTTCACACGAAATCAAAACTGCGAAAGCGAAAACAACTGCTAATATCTGTCTTACTATC
>WRIQ01000041.1 GCA_009782655.1 Prolixibacteraceae bacterium | reverse complement strand
GCTTATTTTCTAACCATTTGGCAAAACTCGGTGAAAGTACGTAATAAATTTTGATAAATATTCTTCCTATAATTGTTTGACTTAAATACTCATCCCTATAATGTCTAAATGTTAAAACTTGCGCACATTCATAACTTCCATAGCAAACAGTAGCAATGTAACAACTGCCAGAAGAAGTTTTTGAATCAGACGAAGTACTCGAAGTTGATATTTTGTTTTTAGTACTATGTTCCATCAGAATCTCTACAATATCGTTGAACCCTTTTTGTGTAGCAACAGACAATGCTGTTTCATTGGTATTGGTTTTTGCGTTTACATCTGCATTTTTGTCTAATAATAACTTCACACAGTCAAAATGACCTTCCTTTGTTGCAGCTATTAACGCTGTTTTTCCTGTTTCTAAGCAACCTTCATTTTTGTGAGAACATATATTCACATCCGCTCCTTTCTTCAACAAAAGTTCTGTCATTTCAAACCATCCGTTTTCTGATGCTACCATCAACGGCGTATAACCATAATATGTCTCGATGATATTAACATTTGCACCATTTTTCAATAACATATATGCTATTTCAGAACAACCTTTTTTCTGGCTTTCTGACCAGCAAGTATGAACTGTTTCCATTGCATAAAGCAATGCGGTTTTTCCGAACTTTGCAGTGGCGTTTACGTTTGCAGCATTTTTCAGTAATAACGATGCCATTTCGCTATGACCATTTTTTGCAGCAATCATCAATGCTGTCATGCCAAATTCATCGGCTTCATTTATATTCAAGCCTTTTTTTAGCAATTGCCCTACCAATTCAATTTCATTTTGTCTGACTAATTTCTCTAATTCCATGTTTTTTTTACTTTTGGGGTTCCTTTCGGAACGGTTTATACTTTAATATCATTGTCATTAATTTTCAATTTTCACTTTCGTTATCTACAGCACAGTCTTCACACTTGCAGTTAACGACCTGCGGCTTGACGCTGACGGGGTATCGCAAAGGCGCGGACGAGAGCAAACCATGATGTTACCCACACATTGTCAGCCGAGAACACCCTCTCCGCTGGCGCTACCTCCCCGTTACAAGTTAGCCCTTTTATATATCCCAATCCCATACACGCCAAATTCCTGCTTTTTCAGGAATATGAATTTCTATATTCGGATTAATGGCTTTCAACTCTTCAATAAATTCTTTTTCCTTTACAGGTGAAATCAACCAAAACATACGACCTGTTGTGAAATGAATGCTTAATCTCTTTAAAGAAGCAGCGGGGGACGAAAGCAGGTTGTATGAACGTTTAATAGAAATTATATCCAAAATTCTCGCCCTTCCACAGGGAATTTTCCATATTTTCAGGGACAATCTATCTTCCGAAATAGTATATCGCATTCCGCTAAATAGCAAGATGATGAACACTAATGTTCCGCCCATAATACACAAACCAGAGATTATCATGTTTTTAATTAACGGAATCGCACACGGAATAAATATTCCCAATATGAAACCGAGTAGCAATACGCTGACGCGCGACCTGAATACTTTTTGATTTTCCATTGCCCGTCATTTTAATATTCAATTCCCGAAATTGCTGTTTGCTGTTATTTCCCCGACTTACATACAACTTTCCGACTGCACTCTTTTTCAATATTTTGTCGGCCGCGAGAGTTTACTTTTTCTTCTGAAATACGCGTACGTAGTCGATTTCAAAAGTTGCCGGCAGAAAATTTTCGTCGACGCCCTGCGCACCGCCCCAGTTTCCTCCCCATGCCAAATTCAGCTTCAGGTAAAACGGCTGATTGAAAGGCCATGTATCTTTATTTCCGGTTTTATCGTTGGGAAACCGGAAATAAAGTTCGCCATCAACATATCCATGGACAAAATCTTCAGTCCACTCCACAGCATAAACATGAAAATCGGAATCGGCGGTATCGATAAATTTTTCGCCAGTTTTCTGTGTTCCAATAGAATGGTAGTACGCCTTACAATGCACTGACGACGATATCCAGTTTGGCCGGTAGCCCACGTGTTCCATAATATCAATTTCGCCGTCGCCGGGCCATGATATAAAATTTTTGGGCAACATCCAGAATGCCGGCCAAGTGCCTTTCCCGACAGGAAGTTTCATGCGTGCTTCGAAATATCCGTAAGTCCAGCTTTCGTTCGTATTCATACGCACCGATATCACCTGATCGCCCGCTTTACGCGCCACAATTTTCAAAGTTCCGCCGGAGATAAAGGCACAGGTATCATTTCCCAGCACTCCCTGCACATAATTCTGAAGTTCGTTATTACCCCATCCGTGTGCGCCGGTTTCATATCGCCATTTGCTTCCGTCGGGCAAAACAGCTTTCCCCTCGCTGGTACGCGCATTGTTAAATTCGTCATTCCAAACCAGTTCATAACCGGCAGGTATGGAAATTTCGGGCTCTGCAACAGACTTTTGCTTTTCGCCGCAACAATATATTGCCGAAATAAAAAACAATAACAAACTGACTGATAATATTTTCCGTATCATAAGTAAAAAAATTGATTTTCAAATCCTGACCGTTTGTAATAAAAATTCGCAAAGTTCGAAAGCTGCAAAATCGTTCGTTTTCCAATGCTTAATGTCACATGCAAATATAGTAAAAAGTACAATATCTACCAAGTGCTGACACATGTTCATCGGTTTACGACCTTACGCGGATTTTCGCAGAAACAGGGAAGAAATCAGGCGCTTACCCCTTTTCTCTCCTGCATATTTTAATTTCCTTTTTCCAACAAGAAATCTCCCATCAGGCCATAATCGAGTTGTCGGTATTCGTTTCCGGGAGGGCACACCGCCGGCCCGCGAAAAAGCCATGGGCCCACCAATCCTGGAGCATAGTTGCTGTGCAAAGGGCCGAGCAGGTTTTTGTTGCTGCCGACAATCTTCAATTCCACTTTATTTGCTCCCTGTTTTATCCATTTCGAAACATCGAGTGTATAGGGCTCTGCAAAAATGATCCCCGCCGGATTGCCATTGACAAGCACTTCGGCAACAGTACCCTGCCACTCATTGAGTTTTATCCTGTAAAATTCGCTCACATCGGCAACATTATAATTTTTGACATAGGCCACGGTTCCCGGATAGAAAGGCCAGCCCTGCGCTTTCCAGCTTCCTGTGGAAAAATCGCCGGGCGCTTTTACTGTCCAGCCTGCCGATGCGGGAGCCAGTGTGAAACTCCCCAAAATATAAACCGGTTCAATTTCGGCGTGGATTTTCATCGGCAAAAGTTTCAGTGTCAACAGGTTTTCGCCTTTGCGCACTTCATTTCCGATGGCAAATACCGCCATGCTGCGGTCGAGCCACCATTTTCCGGGCTGCGAGGTGATGGTTTTGCCATTGAGCGAAACTTCGTAGAGCTGCGCCCTTTCAATTACGGCTTTCATTCCCTGTAATTCGAAATCGCCATCGACAGTGAATTTATATGTCACGGTGCATCCTCCTGTGGTGAATGTGTCGCGGCTGACGATGTTATCCTTGTACTGCACCGAAGTATTCCACGGGTTTCCATTTACAAAACCGTGATATTTAAAGAGTTTGTCGGCAGCATCGAAGGTATATATGTTTTTGAAAGTTTCTTTGCCAAGCTGTAGATCGCAATAGTCGATGGCCATCACATTTTCAGCTACGGGCGCGGCCGAGATTCCGCCGTCGGCCACCATCGGCACATACGAGCCGGCGACTTCCGGCAATGTAAAACCGCTTTGCCTGCGGTTGAAAACGTACAGCAATAAGCTCCCTGCAGGCGGAAGTTCATAGGAAATGTTGATTTGGGCGCCCTGCCGCATTTCGGGATAATCGTAAATTTCGCCGGTGAAGGTATTCAGTTCCACAGCATCTTTTCCGTCGACCAATAGGCTTCCACGGGCATATTCTTCAAGACTGGAATTGGTTAGGAAGACAACCTGCCCGTCGTCCATCATGCGGCGATGGTGCAACAGGTATCCACCGGAATTCGTAGAGAATTGCAAGCCTTTCGGTGCGAAATTTTCTTTAATAACATCGGGCGTCAACTCATTTATGAAAACCACCTTGTCGCTCACAAAAAAAGCCTTCACCTCATCGTTGAGCGATCCGTCCATATATTCGGGGCGGGCAAAAGTTAAAATAGTTCCGCCTTTAGTGGCAAACTCTTTCAGCAGTTTGAAGGTGGACGCATCCACGTTTTCGGTTAGCGGCGGAATAACCACTTTTGAATATCCGCGCTTTGCAACGAAAAATTTTTTCCCGCTTATCTTTCCCTGATCCTTGATGATGTTCTCTGAGCCGAGATCGTATTCGACTTGAACTTTTTCCAATGCGGTAACCATTGACTGAAAAGCATTAGCGATGTCCCACACATAATTACTTCCGAACGAATAGGCATAATATTGCCAGATGGTGGTGTTGGGTTCCAGAATCAGAATATCGTTTTGTTGCGCGCCTGCCGACAACGCCATTGACAAACGGGCGTAGTGCATATTCAGCGGTTTGTAATTACCCCACCATGGAGAGTGTTCGGAGAAAGAAGGAGGATAGTCGTATTTGCGGGCGCCGGCAAGGCTTAAATGGGTGAGATGTTGATTCATAAAGTTGACGCCCAGCACAAACTCCCAGTCGCCCAAGCGCTTGAAATCGCGGAAGGTCTCTTCCCAGCCTCCGCCGCCATAGGTTTCGCTCAACGTGCGTGTGTAGCCCATTTGGTTGGCCACGCTACTCAACTCCTTGACCGACCTCACATTGCCAAATTGCGCCTGCGCCGCAACATCGTTAAACTGGTTGAAAAGCATATCGATGGCAGGCGTCTGGTGCCAAGCATACATGGCCATGTTGTCGCCTCCATGCGACATGTCGGGCCACCCGTGTTCCCAATAATGGCCGGTAAATTTCAGGCCATTCTCCTCGCAATATTCGAAACACGGTTTCGCCCACCTGTCAATGAAAAGTTGCAGAAGCGTTTGCGTATAGTTGTGCCTTACTTTTTTCCAATCGCCGTATTCGCCAAACAAAGAGAGCAGGTTGCTTTTCAAATCGTAGCCCCATTTTTCCTGAAAAATATCGAACAAATCGGGTGTCCAGCGGATTCCTCCCGGAGGATTTATGTGGGGTTCGTCGGTAAACCATCCAGGCACAAACTTGCCAAATTCGTCGCCAGCCACTTTTTCGTAACCGCTCATGGTGGTTGTGATAAATTTTTCGGTGACGCCCTGATAGAGCAGATCCACATAGGAGAAGCCGCCATGCCACGGCGATTTTCCATGATAGGTTTTTGCAAACAGGCAATATTTGCCGGTTTTGCCTTTCTCGGCGTCCACATCGGCAACGTCAACCAATTTGCCATCTTCCTCTTTCATTATCAGAAAGAAACGAGACACATCGTCGGGCAACACGTCGAAGCGTTGCAGCCTGAGGCCCTGCCCCTGATTGAAACTCTCCGGCATCTGTGCGGGAACATGGCCACCCGCGAAACCGCTGGGGTACGAATTTTCGTCGTAAATCCACACGTTCATATCCAATTCTTTTCCCTTGTCCAAGGCAAAGCGGAATAACTCGAACCACTCGTCAGAAATATATTCGGTGATTAGTCCCGGGCGCGGATGAACGAAAACGCCGCCAAAGCCTTTGTCTTTCAAATCGCGCATGGTCGCATCCAACAATTCTTTTGTGACTGTCGTATTCCACACGTATAAAGGCGCGGTTCCGAACTCTCTGGAGGGTGCAGCAAACTGGCTGCTCAAGGCATCAAAATTATGGATGTTGCCTTTCGACGTTTCTGTTTCCGTATCGCACGACACGATGGCAACCGAAAGCAAGAACAAAATATAGGGCAAATAATTTTTCATTTCCGTATATTATGGGTTATTAAATAAATTGTCAAAATTATAATCGCGATTCAGGCTGTTACTCTTCGATTAGGAAAAGCGAATGGCAACCTTCCAAAGTTAATTTTACCGTTGTCGGTTTTTTTGCATTACCAACTTCCAAAAGCCCGGAGATGGAACCTTTGTGCGGATCCCATACTGACAGGTTGTATTTTCCGTTGAGTTCAAACTCTACATTTTTTGACATCGCTTCGGGATTGGCAAAAAACCAGATGTGTTTTCCGTTGAGGATTTTCAGGGAATTGCGAACCCGCTGAGCGCTTTTGAAACGGATTCCAAAATCGGTCTGCGAAGTTATGAGGGCAGCGTCCATGTTATTTTTGTCGGGATTTTTCACAAAAATCGCTTTTCCTTTTTTGTAACCAGCATTTTTCGCGGAGCCAACCTCCCTGCCCACGGCAAACAGCCTGCTGATTATCGCCTGCACTTTTTCGTCATCGGTGCGACGTGTTCCTTTCCGTGGCAGTTGGGTGGTGAAAATAACCGTTCCCCCTGCGGCCACAAATTTTTCTATTTTCTCCAGATTTTGCAATGAAATGGTCGTGCATCCGGGAACTATCAAAACTGAAAATGCATTGTATTGCACTGTGTTATTGAGAAACAGCGATTTTTTCTTTATGGTGCACTTTTCGTCCAGAATTTCGGGATGCAAATACATGAAATCACAACCGAGGCTGTCGGACAAAATCGCGCCCACGTCAACATAATCAAGGCCGGGAATTTCCACGCCGCCCCGATAATATCCCAAAGGGCCATCGAAATAGTGTCCGCTTTGCATGGTTTCTATGGGATAGAGAACCGCCACATCGCCTGTCCAACTGGCGTCGTTTTGCAACAGCGCATTGAGCCGCGCCAGATAGCTGTTGAAGGCAAACAGCCCATCGGCGTACAAGGGATTTCGCGACGAGAGTTCGGGTTTGAAAACCACATTTTCGGGATTGTACCAAACGGCGTGCGGAATCAAAAGGTTGATGCCTTTCACATATTGATCCATGGCGATTCCGTAAATTTCGTCCCACCCGATGTTTCCCATCGCCCCATAGGTCTCCGACATAACCAGCGAGTGATCCCAATTGTGCGCCGCCGAACTGATGATTTTATAAAATCGCTCCGCCGGCCGATTGCCGCCGATTTTATCGATTCCCGGAACGGCGAGATACTTGAAACATTTCATCAAATCGCCCGACATGCCTACACAGTTCATGGTCTCCTCATTGTCCTGATGGCCGGTGCCTGATATACCGTGTTGAACGCTCCAGTCGCTCGTTAATTTGGGATAACCTTCCGCATATAAATCAGTTCGGAATCCATAAAGATAATTTCGCGCCTGTGCGGTTTCGGCGCCAATGTCGTACCACAATGCAGGATAATAAAGCGCAGGACTGAATCCATATTTTGATTCAAACTTTTGATTGAACTCCGGCGTCCACATGCGGCCGTTTTGCGCGAAAAGCAACGATATTTCGTCGTAAAATGTACTTATGATTGTTTTTCCGAAATATTCGCTGAGTCGTTTGTAATACTCGTCGTGCGTCATATTGATGTACAAACCGACAGCTTCCGGACTCAGGTAATCTACAATGGTGTTACCGGCGTCCACGCAGGAAAACAGCATGACTTTCCAGTGTCCGCTACCGGGTGATTGCCATTTCAATGTACCCGCGGCGATATGATTGATGAGGTCAATTCGTTCATACGTGAGGGTATCCATCGCTACGGCCGCCATCAGTTGCCCATGAGGTAATTCTGTCTCGAAAACACTCCCCTTACCGGTGTTGTATTCAATTTTACGGAGATACTTGCTGGTATGCTCAGGGTATTTTTGTTTGAATCGGGCAATATTATCACCTTTGCGCGTAGTGCCACCCGCAGTACCGCTCGGCCACCCGTATTCATCATAAAGAATCAGGGTCATTCCAAGTTCCCGTGCCTTTTCCAGACATGTTCGGTACATATCGAACCAGGCCTCAGTAAGATACTTGGGTTTCAGATTTTCACCGTATGGCAGGGCGCAAAGACCACCGTAGCCTGCCTCCTTAG